>JAPLFQ010000022.1 GCA_026390595.1 Ignavibacteriales bacterium | reverse complement strand
AAGGTTTGGCACCTCGATGTCGGTTCATCGCATCCTGGGGCTGGAGAAGGTCCCAAGGGTTTGGCTGTTCGCCAATTAAAGCGGTACGTGAACTGGGTTCAGAACGTCGTGAGACAGTTCGGTCCCTATCCTGTGCGGGCGGAGGAAACTTGAAGGGTGTCGCTCCTAGTACGAGAGGACCAGAGTGAACGGACCGACGGTGTACGAGTTGTCATGCCAATGGCATTGCTCGGTAGCCATGTCCGGATGGGATAAGCACTGAAAGCATCTAAGTGCGAAACCCGCCCTAAGATTAGGTTTCCCGGGATTTATCCCCTAAAGACCCCAAGGAGATGACTTGGTTGATAGGCCACAGATGTAAGAGCAGTAATGCTCGAGTCGAGTGGTACTAATAGGTCGTGCGACTTAACCATTATTTTTTATTGATCACAGATACAGATACCGGTGCATCAATAATGTCTTGGTCAAGCGCCAAATGTTGTAAAGGTTATGCAATCTTCTCAATTGATTTTTTTCTGGTGTCTATGTCGAGGGTGTAACACCTCTTCCCATTCCGAACAGAGAAGTTAAGCCCCCCGGAGCCGATGGTCCTATATGGGTAACTGTATGGGAGAGTAGGACGACGCCAGGATTTTATTTTCAACCCCGAGTCATGAAAATGGCTCGGGGTTTTTGTTTAGACGGGAGATTTTATTTCAGATCCCGTTCCAGCGCAATCTGGAACGGGATTTCTCTTTTTGTGACGGATATCGTGCCGGGCACTCGCCGTCAGTACTGCTGCAATCCCAAGAGCTTCACAAACCCGTTCACCGATGAGAGCCTCACTGTTCCTTTCCCACTGCCGGCAACACCCACGACGCTCGTCTGCGTATTTGTCGTGCAGGAGACTGGAACCCCCGTCACAGACACGGTCCCAAGTGTGACAGTTGCTGACACAGAAGCAGAAAGCGTGCTCGGAACAAGCAGTGTCACGTTTCCGTTCACCAGCGTCAGAGAGCATGTCGCGTTTTCAGGGAGGTTCACTTTCCCGTTGATTGTCCCGTTCGTGGCGGTGATATTCGTGCTTGCCGAAATATCTGTCGCATTCACGGTCCCATTGACCACTGACGAGGTCACGGCATTGCGGAAATTGTGGATGACGATGTCTCCATTGACATTCGCTACGGTGGTTTTCCAGGCGGTCGGAACCAGGATCTCGTAGTTCACCTCGTACGTCCGACCACCGCCGGTGTTGGGTTGGAGAGTCTTAATGGTGAGGGCAGACGGGGATTCTTGCACGTCAATCGCAATCTCAATCATGTGCCGCGTTGCCGCATCTTCGCTTTGATCCTTGACGATCTTGGTACCGGAGATCCGTGCTTCACCGAGCGTATCGACTCCGATCACGGTCACGCTGCCGTTGATGTTGGCAACAAAGAGCTCGGTCTTTCCTGCCACGGCTCTCGTGTAGAGGAAGTTCTCGCGATGCTCGAAATCCTGACCAGCATCGTAGTCGTTGATCTGACAGCCGGAAATGAGATAGAGAAACGGAATGGCGAAGAGCCAGAATGGACTTCTGGCTTTCAACTGGCGTGGCATAATCCCTCCCTGGGAATGAAACATTATCATGATTATGGCATCAGCAGTGCGCGAAGGGTCCGCTGATACCAGGTGCACCAGTCTTTTGAACCGGGATCCAGCAGCAGCTTTCCGTTCCAGATTCTACGTCCGACAGGGAAAGGGGTTACATTCTGTCTTACTTCGAAATTCAATATTGGATATTCTGCTGTTCGATATTCACAATGCTTCAGTCAATATCGAATATCGAACGCTGAACATCGAATGACGAAGGCTGCTTGCGCTTCGGGATAATACGGTTCTTACTTCTTCACTCCAAACAAGGTCCATGGATTCCCCTTCATGTCGACGAGGAACTTCTCCTGCCACTTGAATTCAGGGTGTTTCTTGAAGAACGGCGCAGCGAGAAAATCATCGCCGCACGGATGCCCCATCCTGGCCCAGATCTTCATTTCTTTCGCCAGCGCTGCAGTGGTTACCTTCCCCTGGACCGCTCCTCCTGGATAAAATGGCGGGTTGCTCCATTCCGGGGCGCCCTTGGGATCGGTATCGATGTGGCCGCAAAGCACGCCGCCGCCGGTCGACTGCCCGCCGGTAATCGGATCGTGGTGATCTCCTTCCATGACCTTTGCGAGCTCGACGTCGATCATTCCCTTTTTCTCAAACGAGAGTTGTGCCCAGCGGCACTTCCGGCTGTTTGCAGAATTCGTCATGTCGTTGGGATCAAAATTCGTTTCTTCTGCAGTGAGTTTTGGATCACACGGAAAATTGGATCCCACGTACATCGTGTCGAACGACCTCCAAACCCGAAAATTCTTCAGCCCGAGCTCAAGCCTCGCAACCTCGTTCGTCTTGATATCGCCGACGAGCCAATCGTTCGCATACGCACCGGTGTTATTCGTCGTCATGATCCTGACATACTCATCGATGGAACTCGCATACTGCGCCGCTTTGCGCGCTCGCATGAACTCGGGAGTACCGTTCTCATTGAATCCTTTGAATCCGGTGATCGTCGTCTCGGTGTATAGGATTCCGGCGCTGTTGATGGCAAAGTCGTCACCGCTGTGTATCAATCCCGGCATACAATCCATGAGCATCCGATATCCGTTGACCGGGACGATATCTGCAATCACATTCCAGCGCTCGCCAATGATGTAGTCGCTCCAGTTGTTATGAGCGATAACGATCTTGCCGTCTTTCGTGAAGCTCCCCGTTGCAATGAACGCGCTGCACCTGCCGGGTGCCCGGTTGTTCAGAGAGTCCGCCTTGATCTTGTTCGCAAGCCATGGAACGTAGTACGACGCCAACTCGATGTTGGCGTTGAGCGCTGTAATATCGATCTTGTCGTACTTGTATCCACGGGCGGCCATGCCTTCCGCTATTCCCTGGAGTTCCTCCTGATATTGCTTTTCGATCCTTGGCCAGAAGATGCGCTCCGTCGCTTCACGGAAAAACTTCCAGTCCTTCTGCGTTGATCCCTTCTCGAAATAGAATGCAAACATCCTGAGGCAATCATCAATCTCGGGAGCCAGGAGGTATCCGTGTTGGTAGCCGATTTCTGAGGGAGTCCCTTCCAGGTGCAGATAGATCCACCCGTTCTTGTTTTCGCGGGAAGAGTGTTTCAGCCGTGGATCATCTCCACCAGCATGCAGTGATGTGGCAAAGATCAGCAGGAGACCAAATAGCAGTTTCATGGTGTGCTCCATTCTTGAGAAAGGATGAAATTGGACAGCCGCTTGAATATAGCGGAAGTGGTGATGGTTTTCAATTCTGCAATCATTCCGCATTTCGAAGAGAAATCACCTTCGGGCAAGATTTCACGGAACATCCTTGCTCCCCTTGACAGTTTTGCGTACTTTTGTGTCCCATCGACGAATCAGGACCTGTGGACAAGAAGAGTATCAAAGGATTATCGCTCAAGGAACTCCAGGAATTTGTTGAGTCTCTTGGCGAGAAGAAGTACCGTGCTGCACAGCTCTTTTCGTGGATGTACGCCAAAGGAGTCAATTCCTTCGAAGAAATGACCGATATTTCGAAGGAATTCCGGGAAGTGCTTGCGTCATCCGCCCGGATCGACAGCACCGAACTGGTTCGCGAAAGCGTCTCGCCGACCGATGGGACCACGAAATTCCTCTTCCGCCTGAACGACGGGCTCATGATCGAAAGCGTGTTGATCCCGGCGGCTGATCCGGACAGCCCGGAGGATGACGAGGAGGAATCCGAAGAAGAACCGGCGTTGGGCAGACGCCTGACGTTGTGTCTCTCAACCCAGGTCGGATGTCCGCTTGACTGCAAATTCTGTGCGACAGGGACGATGGGGTTTCTCCGCAACCTCACGGCGGGCGAAATTATCGACCAGGTTATCCATGCTCAGCGGCTTGCGGATCGACGGATCACAAACCTCGTCTATATGGGCATGGGCGAGCCAATGCTGAATTTTGACGAGGTTATGAAATCCATTGACCTCATCAATGACGACAGGTCGCTCAACATCGGAGCGAGGCACATCACAATTTCGACCGCCGGATATGCCGACAGGATCAGGCAAATGGCGGACGAGGGCAGAAAAGTGAAGCTGGCCCTCTCGCTGCATTCTCTGGACTCGGAGAAGCGCGCACAACTGATGCCCATCACGAAGAAATTCAGTGTGGAGGACCTCGTTGAAGCGCTCGAGTACTACTATCGCAAAACGCGCCGCCGTCCGACGTTTGAATATATTCCGTTCGAAGGATTCAACGATACAGTGGACGATGTACGGAGATTTGTGAAACTCTCGAAACGAATTCCATGCAAGGTCAATATTATCCCGTACCACTCTATTGCCTTCACCGGGATCTCGGGGTTCGGAGCGACGCTTCGGCCTACACCGAAGGATCGGATGGAGCAATTTGCCCAGGATCTGCGGGAAGCCAACATCACGGTGATGATCCGTAGCAGTTCTGGAGAGGATATTGAGGCAGCATGCGGCCAACTCGCCGTGCAGGAGGAGCAGTCACGAACACGCGCGGCTGCCGCAAAGAGGCAAAGGGCAGATTGACCGGGGCGGCCTCAGGTAAAGCACCGAAGCAATGTTCGTGCACTGATGTACCACCGACGTAGAAGAAGAAAGACCTACCCATGCGTATCATATTATTCGGCCCACCGGGCTCAGGCAAAGGGACGCAGGCAAAACTGCTTGCAGAGAAATACCATGTACCGCACATTTCAACAGGCGATTTGTTGCGCGAGGCTGTCACACACCAGACTCCCATCGGCTTGAAGGCAAAAGGGTACCTCGATGCCGGCGCGCTGGTTCCGGATGACATCATGATCGGTCTAATTCGGGAAGTCGTGACCGGGGGTGTGGCGAAGAACGGATTTCTCCTGGATGGATTTCCCCGGACGATTCCCCAGGCAGAAGCGCTCGACAAGCTCTTTCGGGAGATCGGCGTCCATTTGGACGCGGTGATCAGTCTGAGAGTTGAACACGAAGAGGTTCTCAGACGGCTGACCGATCGCCGTGTCTGCCGGACATGCGGGCGCATTTTCAATTCCGGACAGATCATGGAAGCGAAACCAACCACCTGCCCAACATGCGGCGGTGAGCTCTTCCAGCGGTCTGACGACACGCTCGCGACGGCGAAGAAACGTCTGGACGTGTATGTGCGAGATACCAAGCCCATCAAGGATTACTACCGGCAAACGGACCGGCTCACTCAGATTGACGGTATGCGAGGTGTATCCTACGTCTTCGAGGAAATTGAAGAGATTCTCCGGAAGGCGAAGTCATCCGAGAAGGCCGTTTAGCGGAGGCGATGGATCCGTTTCGACAGATACCGCCCGCCGGCCGCCGGCCGTACATTGTTGCCCATCGCGGGATTTCCGGTAAAGCCCCTGAAAACACGCTGGCTTCCTTCGCTCTCGCCTGCGAAACACCGGGCATTGATATGATCGAGTTGGATGTTCGTCTTTCGAAAGAAGACGAAGTGTTGGTCTTGCACGATCGAACATTGCAGCGCACGTCAACCGGCAACGGTGCTGTGCGGAACTACTCGGTGGCGGAGTTGAAGGAATTTGATGCCGGCTCATGGTTCGACCCGGCGTTTTCCAGGGAGCGGATTCCCACGCTCGCCGAGGTCCTCGCCCTTGTGGACAAGAGAAGATGGATCAACATTGAGCTCAAATCAGATTTCTTCTTTCCCGAGAAGTCTGAGCTCCTTGAACGCCGCGTGCTCGAGACAGTGGAAACCCTCGGGCAGCACGACTGTGTCATGTACTCTTCATTCAATCATCGCATGATGGCAAACCTCAAGCGTCTCAATCCACGGGCTGTGACGGGAGTCCTGTATAGTGTTGGCAGGGACTTCGGACGGATGCCGTCCAAACTGGCGCATCGGGTGGGGGCATCGGTCTTCGTCTGTGCCAAGCGGGAAGTCACGAAACGGATGGTCGACGATGCCCGCGCACACGGCGTGGCGTTCTATGTGTATACGCTCAATTCAACATCTTCTGTGAGCAGTATGGTGGAGCTTGGCGTGGATGGTATTCTTTCCGACGTCGCCGATAACATCGTCCACGTCGCCCGGAGATGATCCCGGTCACGCGCCCCTTGGTTCTGAAAATGCTTTTTTCCATATTACATTATCAAAGCTGTCTCACGAGCACCGCAGAAGGATTCAAGACGATATGAAGGCAAAGAGATTTCTCATGGTCACGGGGTTTCTCCTGGCGTTCTCGGCGGGTCTGTTTGCCCAGGAGGATCTCTCCACGCAGCTTTCGAAAGTCGCGAGCTCGAACGCAGTCAACTATCTTTCACCACTTCTCTCTGCGTGGGGCGCTGATCTGAACAGCGGATTTTACCATTCCGCAGATCTGCACGATGTCCTTGGGTTTGATATTGGATTGAAGGCGGGAGCTGTGTTGGTGAAGGATGACGATAGAATGTTTGACTTTGTCCTGCCCTCTCAGATTTCGTATACATACCAGGGAGTTCCGTTCAAACTCGTTGCGGGCGTCGACTATGACAATGTCATTCCAGGAACGCCGACCGCGCTGGGAGATCCTTCAGGGAAAGCCGTGAGAGTGAAATCCACGTCTTCCTTCATACCATTGCGCGGACAGACGATTTTCACTACTCCGCGTGGATTCGATGTGAAATATGTGCCGCTCCTGATGCCGCAGGCGTCGATCGGATTGCCGTTCGGCCTGGAGGTCGTCGGCCGGTTCGTCCCCAACATCACGCTGGCTCAGGATATGGGGAAAGTGAACTTCATCGGCTTCGGCGTACGCCACAGTCTCGATCAGTACGTACCGATGATGCCGATTGATGTTGCCATTCACTTCATGACACAGAAGCTCACTATCTCCGACATGAATGACAACAAGATCCTCGGCGCAAGCGGGACAGCGTATGGCATTGAAGTCAGCAAGAGCCTGGTTCTGTTCACACTCTATGGCGGATATCAGATCGAAAAATCCAGTTGGACGATCGAGCCATACAAGTATGTCGATCCTTCGACCACAGTGTCGATCACGGCCCCCGGGTTTACCGTGGATGGACAAAATACGTCGCGGTTTCATGCGGGTGTCAGATTCCTTCTGCTGATCGTCAATGTGCACGCGGACTACTCGTTCGCGAAGCAGCCGGTGGTTGCAGTCGGTGTAGGGGTTTCGTTCCGATAAGCATGTGGTTTCTGCGAAACGACGCGCGCGTACTCGAGTGAGCGTCCGCGGCCAAGAGCCATCAAACCCAACGCGGTTGATAAGACTACTCGCACCCATGGTTTCACGAATCTCGATCTGTTCCTGCGCTCTTCTCCTGTTCCTCTCTCACTGCGAAATGCGTGATCGGCCGCTTGCTGACGCGACAGACCTTTTCGAGCGAGCGGTATCGCTCTATGAAGATCGGGCATATCTTCGGGCTGAATCTCTCTTCGTGCAGTCAATTCCTGTTTTCGAACGCGCCGGACAGATGTACACCGTCGTGCAAGCGAATCGTTATCTCGGTCAGATCTATCAGGCAGAAGGTCGATTCTATACGGCCTTGGGCCGGTTTGAGACCGCATTGCGGCAGACCCAATCCGTGAAAGACTTTCGCAGTGAAATGATGATTGATGGCCTGATTGGCGATGCATATGCCGCATTGGGCAGCAATCTCTCGGCTCTCACGTCATTCCGTGAAGCGCACCGCCTCAGTTCCGCGTTCAATGACCTTGAGATGAAAGCCTCGCTCGAACTGCGTATGGGCAAACTCGCCCTGCTTGACGATCATCCGGACGATGCGCTGTCATACATCCAATCGGCATCATCCTACTTCAGCGCGCAAGGGGGAGAGCGCGCGGCCGAAGGACTCCGCAGGCTCGGTGAAGTGTACTTCCGGCAGAAAAAATTCGATCTCGCTCAGACATCATACACAGAAGCACGCTCGATTGCGCAGAAAGACGGACAGACCGTCCTCGACGCGCAGCTCCGAATGGATTTAGGGCTTATTCAACAAGCTCTTGGGAATCATAACGAAGCCCTTCAATGGTTTCGCGATGCGGTCAACAATCTTCGCAGCAAAAAATCCGGCAGAGAGCTGGAAATCGTGCTGATGTTCAGGATTGGTACGGTGTATGAGGCGAACGGACGTTTCGCGGATGCAAAAAAATACTATTCGGACGCCGAGGGGCTTGCCCGCGGGGCAGGAGAGGGGCTCGCCGAAGCGTATCTGCGCCTCTTCACCATCCGGTGCGACGAACGGGGATTGAATGCAAACCAGAAAGTCCAGGAGGTCAACCGGCTTGTTCAGGAATACCAGGCCGCGGCTCAGAAGTTTCAGCTCGCCGGACATCGCTCGGGCGAATCGTACGCACACGCCCAGATTGGTCGTCTCAACGAGATGGTGGGCAATCTTGTCAAGGCCCGCGACGAATACAGGGAGGCCATTGAAGTTCAGGAGGCAACGTTCGGCGAGTTCGTTGATCCCGGCTATCATCAATCGTATCTGAACGCCCTCAATATGAAAGCCGAGCGCGTTGCGTGGTATGCGCAGCTCGCCGGAATTCTGATTCAGATGAAAGTGCGTGAGGAGGCCCTTGCTGTTGTCGAGTTGGGATCTCAGCGGCTGCAGGCCGGCACGTTGGAGGATGTGGCGTTCGCAATCCGGCACCCGAATCTCAAACCGGATCTTCTCAAGGCCCGCGCGGTCAAGCGGGACCTCCGGATGCTGCAAATTGAACAATCGAGCATTCTCTCGATACGGCGGGAGATGGCCAATGACGCAGTTGTAAACGGCCTGCATTCAAGAATAACCTCGTTGCAGCGGGAATTCGCCGCCCTCTCCGATCGCATCACGGGCCAGCATCCAAATTATGAGCCGCTTCTTCACTCCGGATCTTCGAGAATGAAGGACATTCAGGCCGCCATTCCTCAAGGCACGCTCGTCGTTCGATTCCTGCCTGCCAACGAGCAGCTTCATGTATTCGCGCTGACGCGAACGAAATTTGAAATTAAGAGCACGATCGTGTCACGGGAGAAACTGATGTCGATGGTCGCCGAGTACCTGCGTCTCCTGAACGATCCAAGCGTCTTCACTGGGTCGGCGGGGGAAACCAGCGTCTCGACGATGACCCGCTTTGCCACGTTATCCACGCAGCTCTATGATTATTTGTTGCGCCCGATCGACTCAATGCTCGAGCGGAATCTTGTGATCATCACCAGCCCGGAATTCGAGAAGTTCCCCTTCCACACGATCGAACGCCAGGATCGTGGCGGCTCTGTGAAGTATCTGATTGAAATTACGAGTGTGGATTATCTTCCGTCACTGGCCTCGATCAGATACAAAACAACTGAAGCAGAACGGTTCACCAGAGTCGTTGCGCTCGGCAACCCGACGGGAAAGAACTGGTCGATTGACTACGAACTGAGAGACATCCGGAGTTTCTTCAAGGACGCGATGGTTTTCATTGGTAAGGAAGCATCGTGGGAAAATCTGAAGAATGCTAAAGCCGACGTGCTTCAGATTTCATCGGAGTTTCTTATGGGGGAGGGAGAATCTCCGCTCGGTGTCATTGGCCTCACCAAGGTTCAGAATCCCGATGAGGTTGCCAAGGTCCCGTACGAGAAGCTGACGGAAATCCAGGCACCCCCTCTGGTGTTTCTGTCGAATCAGTATGGCCAGGGCGTAGGGCTTTCAACGATTCACGCGCTCGTCCTGCGCATGAATGGAACGTCCGATGTGTTCCTCAACGCATGGTCATCGGACAGGAAAGCCACCAAGTTCTTCAGTGAATTCTTCTACACTCACCTTGCCAATGGCCTCGCTCCCGGCGATGCGTACAGGCAAGCCCTTCTGAACCTGATCCGCACGCGCGATGTCAGCCATCCCCATTCATGGGGCCAGTTCTTCCACTTTGGTGTTGGCTAGAACCTGACCTGTCTGGCAGTCCGAAGCAAGCACATCACGAGTCAGTTCCCCGGATGGAAGCAAAACTCTCCCGCGAAAGCCCCATGTCGTTCCTGACCACCAGCTCGGCGGTACGTGAAAAAGCCCGATGAGGAGTCCACCGGGCAGGGAGAAATGCTTGTGTTCAGGGAAGGAACCACAACCGGGTTCCCCATGACTCAGATTGTGTCGGCTATCGGCAACGAACCTTGATACTTCCGAGTCCGGATCCGATCTTGATGGTGAGGGTTCTTTCGCTCTGTGCGAAATTCTCGCTCTCGTACGTGTTCTTGCGGGTCTTCTCGTAATTGTCATCGACATCGACGCTCGAAAACCAGCTGTCGTCTGTGATGATGCGCGTGGGAGTTGCCTTGGGGACATAGACCGTGATTGCGCCGAGCCCGACCTCGACTTCTGCGTATGCTTTTTGTTGCAGCGTGCCGGCGAAGTCAAGCGTATATGCCCCAACGCCGCCGCTGAACTTGAGCTTGCGGAAGTTGAGGTTTGTCAAATGACTTGCCGAGAATTTGCTGACGCCTGATTCGATTGTGACGTACTCACACGAGATTGTGTTTGGCTCATCGCAATGAAGTTCAGCCGAACTTGCACCGGCAGAAACCTTGAGGTTCTTCATTTTCAGACCGGTGAAATCGAGAATCGCCCTTCCGGCGCCGACCCCAATTTTCATACTGAGAGGAACGGCATCTGTGAATTTTGCTGTCAGATGTCGTTCGTCGGGATGGCTGTGTTCTCCCTTAAGCTCTTCCCACGAGATGGATGACGAACGGCGCGCCTTCTGCCTCTTCTCATCAGTCAAGTTGATCTCGAGATTCCCGCGATCGTCCTCAATGTCATAGAACATCTCGAGCTGGCGCTTGTCGTCAGCTTCTCTGCAGTATTCAGCGGCCACGATCTTGTTCCGGTCGCCTTTCAAAATGTTGAATGTTCCGAACGATGCATCCAGCGAGACCGCGACTTCCTTCTCCGAAGTTCGCGTCACTTCGCGACGCAAGACCTCTTGCTGAAATGCAGTGAGGGTTGGAGAAGTCCCCAGCACACAGAGAGAGGCAAGGACGAGTCGACTGTTCTTGAATGAATGTGTCATCGCGGTAGATTAAGAGAAAATGGTCTACCAAAGCTTACGCAAAGAGGGAAGCGGAGTTACAGGAAGTCACTAGTAATGGCGGAGTCGGTCGCGCAAGAACTTGTTCAGCATCTCACGGGCGCGGAAAATGTGAGCTTTGACAGTGCCCAACGGAAGTTTGAGGATTGCGGCAATTTCCTGATACTCTTTCTCTTCAACATGCCGTAAGTGTATGACATGGCGATACTTCGCAGGGAGGGAATCGATGGCGTCTTCCAGGAGCTTCTTCCGCTGCCTGTCGATCAGGTCCTGATCGGGCTCATACGTGGAATCGGGAAGCTCGTAGGTGTAATCGCTTTCTTTCGACTCGATTGGCTTGTCGATAGAGAAGGTCAGCAACTTTTTGCGTCGGATGTAATCGATGCAGTTGTTCGTCGCAATCTTGTAAAGCCAGGTTGAAAAGGCAAATTCATCGTTGAAGCTCGAGAGAGACATGAATGCCTTGATGAACGCTTCCTGGGTGAGATCCTCGACTTCGTCCTTGTCGCGGATCATACGGTAGATGAGATTGTAGATTGATTCGTGGTACTTCTGGCGGAGTTTCTTATATGACCGCTGGTCGCCTGTAAGGGCGCGCCTGATCAGCAAGGCATCCTCTTCGCGTGATTCAATTCGTTTCTGTTCAGACTTGCTGGAAGGATCGCGGGAAGGGAAAGTACTGGTGGCGCTATTGGTCTTTGTGCTTTTGGCCATGCTGCATAAACCTGTGGTCGGTGATTCGCCTGTGACGGCTGAACAACTCCCGTATGAATGTATGTCCAAAAGCCGAATCAGAAGAAGCGTACCACAAAAAATACCTAAAAAAAGTATGAGCTGCAACCGGAGGAAGCATCTCTGTTTGCATCCGTGTGCGAATTTGATTACTTTTTCAAAATGATGAAGAGTCATCAACATCAGGCAATGTTCATTACGTTCGAGGGGCTCGATTTCTCAGGTAAATCGACCCAGGTCGGACTCTTCTCCGAGAAACTTACAAGCGCGGGTGTGAGAAGCCTCGTCGTCAGAGATCCCGGGGGCACAGCTATCGGCGAGCGTATTCGCTCCATTCTGCTTGACCGAAACGTCCTTGGAATGTCCGATTACACCGAGCTCTTCCTGTTCTCGGCGAGTCGGTCGCAGCTCGTCCACGAAATAATCAAACCCACGTTGGAGCAGGGAACGGTCGTCGTCCTGGACAGATTTTACGATTCCACGACCGCGTATCAGGGATGGGGAAGAGGCCTCCCTCTGGAGGCGATCTCGACAGTCAATCAGCTTGCTTCGCACGGTCTCATTCCTGCGATTACATTCTTCATTGACATCCCCGTTGGTGAGGTCGAGCGCAGGATGCTCCTTCAAAAATCGGGCGCTGACCGGATGGAAATGAGCGGCCGGGAATTCTATGAGCGGGCCCGCGGGGGATTCTTGAGTCTGGCAAGATCCGAACCCAGATTCGAGGTCATTGACGGCACGCTTGATATCCAGGAAATCCACAAGAAAGTATGGAGCCGGTTTGAACAGGAGTATCACAGAGTCATTTGAACAGGAGTATCACAGAGTCAAGTGAGGAGAAGCGAATGGGTTCAGGGAAAGAGGAAAGCAGTACGAATCACACACGGCACCGATGGCTCGCGGTATTGGGGAAACGCATGACGCTCTCGGTGAGAGCGCTGGGTTTGCTGGCGATCGCTGTCATCGCATGCGGATTCCTGGTCGGCTTTTTTGGGAGAAGTGATGATGATCTGATGCTGAAAACCCGACAATGGATCGGGGTATTTGGGAAGGTGTATACCGACGTCGCGTTGAACTATGTCGATCCGATCGATCCGGAGCGCTTCATGCACGCGGGAATCGATGGAATGCTGAAAACGCTCGATCCCTACACAGTCTATCTCGGCGAAAAAGAATCCGATGAACTTGACCTCGTGACGACGGGGAAATACGCCGGCGTCGGCATTACCATAGGACTCCGGGACGGATACATTACTGTCATCAGTCCAATGGAAGGGTTCTCTGCCGCGAAGCAAGGCATCCAAAGCGGGGACAGGATACTGGAAATCGACGGAAAAGTTCTGAAATCTCGCTCGACGGAGGAAGTTCGAGAGTTGGTTCGGGGTGTCCCCGGGACGTCACTGAAAATGAAAATCGAAAGGGAGGGAGAGCCTAAGCCGCTCGAATTTGTGCTCATTCGGGAGGAGATCCCGGTCCGGAATGTGACCTTCGCCGGCTTTGTTTCGGATGGCATTGCCTACATCAGACTCGAACGGTTTTCGAGAACAGCCGGTGATGATGTGCGCTCGTCGATCAAAGATCTCCAGAGCAAAGGGTCGATCAAAGGCGTGGTTCTCGATTTGCGCGACAACCCCGGCGGATTGCTCGATATTGCAGTCGATGTGGTTTCCAAGTTCCTTCCTGAGAGCACACTTGTCGTTTCGACGAAAGGGCGGAGGATTGATTCCGAACGGAAATACTACTCAACAGAAACTCCGATGCTGGGGGATGTCCCTCTTGCAGTCCTGGTTGATCGAGGGAGTGCGAGCGCAAGCGAAATAGTCGCGGCCGCCATACAGGATGTAGACCGGGGTGTTATCGTTGGTACGCGGTCGTTTGGAAAAGGTCTGGTGCAAACAATCACCCGGATTACTGAAAACAGCTCGCTCAAGATCACGTCTGGCCGGTACTACACACCGAGCGGGCGGAGCATCCAGGAAGTCGACTACTTCCACCGGACCAAAGATGGTGTCTTCACTGTGAAACCGGACAGCGCACGGAAGAAATTCAGGACAGCCCATAATCGGGTTGTGCTCGATGGCGAAGGAATTGTGCCTGATACAACGGTGGCCGATGAACCGTCGAGTAAGCTCCTCGATGAACTAGCACGCAAGGCAATGCTCTTCAAGTTCGCGAACCATCTCGCAACCGAGAAGAGAAATCTCCATGAGAACCTTGAGGTGACGGATGCATTGGTTCTCGAATTCGACGCATTCCTCAAAGAGAAGGATTTCCAGTACGAAGAAGACTCGGAGGTTCAACTCAAGGCGCTCCGTGAGTCAGCAGGAAAGGCGCGGTACGGAAAACAGTTCTATGAGGAGGTCGACCGGCTTGCGAAGATCATTCTCGAAGAGAAAGGCCGGGCTTTTGAGCGATATGACAAAGAGGTACGCAGAGCATTGAAACTGGAGATCATTGAGCGATTCAAGGGGGAAAAGACAGCGATCCAGGCGTCGTTCAAAGACGATCGCCAGCTTCAGGTTGCAGCCACACTCCTCAAGAGCAAAGGTGCATACGCCAGACTTCTTGCGGGTGAGAAGAAGTAGCGGTACCGGCACACCGCCTCAACGAGCGACAAAGAAAAAGGCATCCTCGACTTCGCGTGAAGATGCCTTTTCTGTTGTTGCCAGGTTGACCCGCGCAGCTCACGTGCGGATCGAATCCAGCTTTCCCTTCACCGATCGACAGATCTGTTCCAGATCCCCGTCTCTGTTCACAAAATCCAGATTGTCGCTTTCGATGATGAGCAGCGGGCCGCGGTGATAATTGGCGATCCAACGCTCGTAATGGTTGTTCAACTGCTCGAGATAC
The DNA here is from genome assembly GCA_026390595.1 of Ignavibacteriales bacterium. Classification (NCBI taxonomy): domain Bacteria; kingdom Pseudomonadati; phylum Ignavibacteriota; class Ignavibacteria; order Ignavibacteriales; species Ignavibacteriales bacterium. Next base: position 186,813 of record JAPLFQ010000022.1, on the reverse strand, counting down.
TCTCGCGGGATGCTCTGTTCAAATGAGCGTCCCCGGCGTGAAATCTGCTGGACCAACGTGTCGATGGAGGCCCGGAGGTAGATCATCAGGTCGGGGGATTTGAGATAATCGGTCATGACTTCGAACAGCGACACATAGTTGCTGTAATCGCGATCATCCATCTTACCGATATCATGGAGGTTGCGCGCGAAGATCTCAGCATCCTCGTAGATTGAACGGTCCTGGATGACCGGATCGCCAGATTCTGTCATCCGCTTGTGATGTTTGAAACGGTTCGCAAGGAAGTAGATCTGAAGATGGAACGACCAGCGCGACATATCCGCATAGAAATCGGGAAGATACGGATTGTCATCCACTGATTCGAAATACGGCTTCCAGCCGAATCGGCCGGCGAGGAGCCGGGTCAGAGAGGACTTTCCGGCGCCGATATTTCCCGCCACAGCCACGAAGAGTGATTTTGAAGAGTCTGTCATAGTTGTCAGTGCTTAGAGATCATTGGTTGGTATGTATGCCACGGGCACGTTGAATGTATTCTTATCATTGAAGAAAAGCAAGAATTCAGAGCTTTTGCGGATTAGCGGGAAGGGTGAAGCACATGCACGAGCGCCTCAAGCCCGTTCACGATGCGGGGTCCTGGCCTGCTGACGATGCTCGCATCGACAATGCCCACTCTCTTTTGGCGGATTGCTGGAAGGGATTTCCATTCCGGGTAGAAAGACAGGATGTCGTCGGTGGAGTGCACGATGTCATTCGTGGCAATGATGACGTCCGGCTGGCGTCGCAGAATTTCCTCCCGGCTGAGCAGCGGATATGCCGTCGCGGCGTTGTGTGCGATGTTGTCGCTGTTTGCCAGAGTGAGCATTTCGTCGAGAAAGGTCCCCGGGCCTATCGCGACAATCGGGCTCAGGGAGAGGAGCATCAGGACCGACTTCTTTGGCTGAGTGGCCGCCCTGCAGACGAGATCTTCTGTGCGTTGGCGAAGAAGCCGGAGAAGTGAATCCGCATGTGCCGTGCTGGAGGTCAGATATCCGGCGTCGCTGATGGACTTGAAGATGCCCTCGAGAGTTCGTGGATACGAAACAAACACCGTGACGCCGGCGGAGGCGAGCTTCTCGTAATCTGATTTTGTGTTGCCCGAGCCGGACATCAGCACAAGATCGGGATGGAGAGCGAGGATGCGTTCGACGTCGGGATTCATCATGCCTCCGATGCTGGTTTTCAGCTTTGCGGCAGGCGGAGAATCGCAGTAATCGGTGACACCGACGATAGAAGAATCAAGTCCGAGAGCAAACAGCGTTTCCGTGATGCTGGGTGCGAGCGAGACTATGCGTCGGGGGGTGCGCTGCAGCGAGACGGAGTGGCCAACATCATCTATTCTGGTGATGGGTCCGCGCGTTTCCTGCTTGTTTTCCCGCGAGCACGATGCGAGGAGTATTGCAGCCGTCAGAATGAGAATGCGGAGTTTCATACAGTGAAGGCGAAACTAAAAGAGCGAATCACAGTGATCCGCTCTTGATGAAAGTGTCGAAGACGAACTCCTTACTTGAAGGAAGCGAGCGCCTCATCAACGGCATCGAAGTGCTCGAAGACCGTCACGAGTTTTGTCACAATCAACAGTTGCTCGATCTTGTCTGAAGCGCGTGCAAGTTTCAGGTTGCCGCCGGCATTCCGGACCGTCGTCAGTGCGCCGATCAGCATGCCGAGACCGGAGCTGTTCATGAACTTCACTTCTCCAAGATCAACTACCACCTTGCTTTTTCCCGCATCAATCAGCTTGTGCAGCTCCTCGTTCAAAGATGACGCATCGGGTCCACCCATCACATTGCCCTTCAATTCGATAAGCACGACTCCTTTGACTTCTTTGATCTTGAGTTTCATTCGCTGATCCTTTGGTTGTTCCGGATGTCTTTATTATGGCGCTACATAACAGGCAATGCTTCGAAAATCCGATATCCTGACTATTGCGACTTCTTCCTGCTGAGCGTGTAGTCGAGCACGATTGCGCTGGCGATATAGATCGATGAATAGGTGCCGGTGATGATGCCGATCGTCAGCGTGAAAGCAAACCCCCGGGTGACCTCGCCGCCGACAAAGAGGAGAACAAGGAGTGCCACGAGTATGGTGCCGGACGTGATAATGGTTCGACTCAGTGTATCGTTGAGGCTCCTATTCATCACTTCGCCGAGCGACAAGCTGCGATAGATCTTCGAATTCTCCCGGATACGATCAAAAACAACGACTGTATCGTTCACGGAGAGGCCGATGAGCGTCAGAAAGGCGGCGATAATCTCCTGTGTGATTTCAAGGTTGAGGTGAGGGATCACACCGTCAAGCACAGAAATGATGCCCAGTGTCAGCAGAACATCGTGATAGAGTGAGAGGACCGCTCCAAAGCCGTAGATGAACTTGTACCGAATAGCAATGTAGCAAAGGATCACTGCCAGTGTTGCCAGCACCGAATAGATAGCGCTGGTGCGGAGTTCTTTGCCGACCTTGGGTCCGATTTTATCCTGGCGAAGGACCGAGAATTTGAGGTTGGAGAGATCGGTCTGGATCGATTCCTTGATCCTGTTGGCGACCGCTAAGCCTTCTTCCTGCTTGGAGGTTCGGATCAGGATCGTTTGATCACTGCCGAAAGATTTGATCTCGCAGTCAGGAAGGCCCGCTTTCATGAGCGCCGAGCGCAGGACGCCGTAGTCAGGAGTGGCATTGAAGGAAAGCACAAGCTCGGTTCCGCCGCGGAAATCTATGCCGTAATTGACGCCTTTGACGAAGAGAGAAATCATGCCGAGCAGAATGATCGTGGAAGAGAGGATGTACATCTTTCCGCGAATCCCCATGAAATCGATATTTGTTTTCTTGAAAAGCCGCATTGAGTTTCAAACTCCTTCTGGAGAATCAATTGTGACAAAATACTGTCTGCAGGTCGGGTCTTGGTCGTCTACCCAAAGTTCGGGTGGACACCTTTGTCGAGCATGATATTAATGATCACGTGAGTGATTACGATTGAGCTGAACAGACTTGCCGCGATTCCGATCATCAAGGTCATGGCAAATCCCTGCACGGCGCCTGTGCCGAACTGATACAAAATGACACCGGTTAGGAACGAGGTCACGTGAGCATCAATGATAGCCGTCCATGCACGCTTGTAACCGGCATCGATCGATGCCCTCAGCGTTTTTCCCCCTGCGAGTTCCTCGCGCACGCGCTCATTGATCAGTACGTTCGCGTCGACGGCGACACCAATCGTAATCAGGATGCCTGCAATCCCTGGCAACGTGAGAGTCGCCGAGAAGCCGGCCATCACGCCCAGAATGAACAGCAGATTGAAAAGCAGCGCGATGTCTGCGACTGCTCCTGACGTATGGTAATATACGACCATGAACAGTACCGTGAGGATAGTCGCAAGCACGACTGCCGTCAACCCTGAACGGATCGAATCTTCGCCGAGCGACGATCCGACTAAACCATGTTGGATGATGGCAACGGGAGCTGGAAGAGCGCCAGCCTTGAGGACGATTTCCAGCAGCCGGGCTTCATTCGGACTTTCCATGCCGGTGATCTGGGAATGCCCGCCTGTAATCTTGTTGATCACATTCGGTGCGGAAAACACAGCCTTATCAAGAACGATCGCAATGCGCTTGTTCACGTTGGCGCCTGTAATCCGGGCCCAATCACGAGAACCTTCCGAATTCATTTCCATGTTCACGATCGGACGGTTGGTTTCCTGATCTACGCTAGCCCTGGCATCCACGATGACTTTGCCTGTCAATTCTGCCGCTTTCTTGACTGCATAGAGATGGTAGAACTTCTTACCTTCCGGTGTGGGGTCTGTCTTATTCGACCAGAGGAACTCGAAATCGGGGGGGATCAACCGTTGAACGTCGGGGCGATCGAGCAGCCGTCTGACGCGATCGCGGTTGATGTCGAGGACAAAACCCTCTCCTGTACTTCTTTGATCGGGCGTAACATAGGCGAAGAACGGATGTTCGCGGATGAACCTGGCTTCCTGCGTTGTATCGGTGGAGGAAGGCTTGTTGTTTCCCAGCAGTTCATCGAGCGCGTCCTTGGGTTTTTCCTCTTTTTGCGCTGTTTTTGCAGCACTGGTGGTATCTCCGGGTATCTTTCCCGAGAGGTAGTTATCAATAGACTCCATGACCTTGTAAGACACCTGGGGGTCGCGGAGAAGGCGGAACTCGAGCAGCGCCGTTCCCTGGAGGAGGCTTTGTACTTCCCGTTCGTCCTTCACGCCTGGGAGCTCAACGATAATTCGTCGCGTTCCCTGTTTCTGAATATTCGGTTCGGACACTCGGTACTGGTCGACGCGGTTCCGGACAATTTCAATTGCACGATCAATTGCTTTGCCCGTCTCACCGTCGAGTTGAGCAAGAATCGTGTTATCGGCATCACGGATGTTGCCGAAGTATCGGCTCATGCGGATGCCGCGTTCCTGGAATTTCTTCCCGAACACAGGAATGACCGATTCATCGTTGTTAACCGACTGGTCGCGCACTTCCTTGACGATCGCGCGGAAATTGTCGTCTTTGTTTTTCGCCAGGTCATCGATTAACTGAATGACGTCTACTTCCAGGACGACACGCATGCCTCCCTGGAGGTCAAGTCCTAGCTTGATACGTTTCAGTTTTGCAGCAAGGATGCCTTCCTGATTCTGGTCAAGGTAGGCGATGCTATCCTGCCCTGACAGCGCGGAAAGCTTCTTGCGGTAGCTGTAATCCTGGTAGGTTGGATACAGAAAAATCAGCGACACAACGACAGCCGCAAGAATCAAAAAGATTCTCGATAATTGGTTTCTCACAAATCGTTCTCCGAGCTAAATCGATAATCAATCTCTCAGGCACCGTTGTGGGAGGAATAATCAACTCACATCGAATGCGAACTGGAGGTGAAAAGGTTTGAAAAGCGAATCAAAATATAAACCAATGTGCCTGTAAAGTCAATAAGAAAATCGTTGCATTTCAAGGGTTTCACGGCTATATTTACAATCCGCGTTCCAACTTTTCGCATTCAACTATGGAGATGTAGACGTTATGCCGTTGATGACCAAGATCCGAGACAATTTGACAAAGGCGTTCGCCGTCTTCGCCGTTTTCTTCATCGTTTACATCGTCCTTGACTGGGGAATGGACATTACCGGTAGGAAGGGAAAGGGACTCACCGAAAAAGACCACATCGGGACGGTCAATGGAGCGAAGATCAGTTTTCGGGAATTCAGCGAGCTGCTAAAACAGCAAACCGAATCATATAAGAAGCAGACCAGTGCCGATCCAGACGATGAAACTGAGCGTCAACTCCGTACGCAAGTGTGGAACATGCTCGTGCAGCAGGCGCTCGTGGACAAGGAACTCGTCCGGCTTGGTATTTCAGTCACCGACGACGAGATACGCGAGATTCTTCTCGGCTCCAATCCGCCAGAGATGATCGCAGGGCAGTTCAGGGATTCTACCGGGACGTTCAACCGGTCGGCGTACGAGCAGGCCGTGATGAATCCACAGAACCGCGCTGCAGTAATCCAGGTTGAAGAACAAGTGCGCCGTCAGCGCCGTCTGGAAAAACTCCAGAGCCTGCTTTCGGCTGCGACCCGTGTGACGGAGGGGGAGGCGAGAGAGCGGTTTGAAGATCAATCGATCACCATGGATGCGGAATACGTTCTTTTTGACCCGAATCTGTTCGTCCCTGATTCCGCAGTTCAGATCAGCGACGACGATCTCAAGAAGTACTACAATGCCAACCAGGAAGAGTATAAGCTCCGCCCTGCCCGGAAATTGAAATACGTGTTCTTCAGTCTTGCTCCTTCCAAGGATGATTCCGCTGCTGTGCTGACGGAGATGACCCGTTTTGCTGAGCAAGCCAAAGCCGGATCAGATTTTGTTGACCTCGCGAAGACGTATTCGGAAGTTCCTGTAAACGACACAACGTTTTTCAAACATGGCGATCTTGGGCGTCAGCGTGAGACAATTGCATTCTCGGCACGCAAAGGCGAAGTTGTCGGTCCGATTGCCGACTACGCTGGCATCCATTTGATGAAGATCCTGGACGAGAAGAAGGGGACGGCTGAATTCGTGCGTGCCAGCCACATCCTCCTGAATGCTGTCACCGGACCGGACAGTGTCAAGCAAATTGAAAGAGCAAAAACTCTGTTGAAACGTGTACGAGGAGGCGAGAACTTCGGCGCCCTCGCACGCGAGAACAGCGACGATTACGGTTCGAAGGTGATGGATGGCGACCTTGGCTGGTACGGGCGCGGCGGATGGGTGAAGCCTTTTGAGCAAGCGGCCTTTGGCGCAAAAGTCGGCGACATTGTCGGGCCGATCCGAACGCAGTTCGGATGGCACATCATCAAGGTGACAGGACGCGACAGCCGTCAGTTGAAGGTCGCGACGCTGACCATGAAAGTAAAAGCAACGTCGCAGAGCACCGATGCAGCCGGTGCACGTGCACAGGATTTCGCCTATCTCGCGAAGGAAGAGGGTTTCGAAAAAGCGGCCGAGACAAGCGCATACCAGGTGAAAGAGACTCCGGAGTTTGTCAAGGGTTCGGTGATTCCCGGGGTTGGCATGAATGACGCCGCCATGACATTCGCGTTCTCGAAAAAACTGAACGCACTCAGCGAACCGACGGCTATGACGGGCGGTCTTGCCGTCTTCAAGATCTCGGGTGTACGTGAAGAAGGAGTGCGTCCGCTGGACGAGGTGAAAGCGATGATTCGGTTCAAGGTGCTCCGCGAGAAGAAGATGCAGCAGCTCAAGGAACAGGTCGATTCGTTCGCCAAGAACCTGGGTGCGAACGGCGATCTCGCCGTGGCTGCCCGCTCCATCAGGAATGTTGTCGATCAGAAGACTGGTCCGTTCAAAGCCCAGGACGCACCGCCGAATGTGGGACGCGACCTTGCATTCGTCGGCCATGTCATAGCGCTGAAGCCCAATGAGATCTCGAAACCTTTCGAAGGAGCCCGGGGCTACTACATCGTCAAACTGCTTTCAAAGTCCGCATTTGATTCGACACAATTTGCCAGCACCAAAAACACGCTGCGGGAACAGATCCTTCAGGAAAAGCGTAATCGCATGTTTTCGGACTGGTTGACCGCTCTGCGTGACAAGGCTGACATCGAGGACCTTCGAGACAAGTTTTACCGGTAAGCTTTGTGGGTGCCTGAGGGGCTCTCCGACTTCGTCGGAGAGCCCTGTGCCCCGGCCATCGATGCTGCTTCTGGGGCGGCCACACAGGGCGTCGAAAGGCTTCCACTACCTGACTGATCCTGAGGACTTTGATGAGGCGTTCGATCGCATCGATTGCTGCCGTTCTCGCTCTCCTCGGTCAGTTCTGTGCAAGAGCCCAGGAGCACCAGTTTTCCCTCGCTTTTCGTGGTGGGTACACCACAACCTCCAAGATATTCACGAATCCCGATTCTCCTTCGCCCGATGTACGCGGGCAATACACAGCTATCGACAATATCTATTCTCCCGGATTTGAACTCCGATGGTTGATCCCGGGACAGCCGGTCGCGATCTCGCTTGCAGCGGAATATCTCTCGAGGTCAGATGAACAAATTCAGCTCGTCGGCTTTCTGAATCCACCGCGTGCCTTGCCGGTGAAGGAAGGACTTCGCCTGATTCCGATCGAACTTGGGGCGATCATCTTTGTTCCTCTCGGCGGTGATCGTGTGCGGCTCACGCTGGGGGGAGGGGTCGGAATGTACGTCGGACACAGGTATCTTACCATCGCCGGTGTCGAAGCACCGCAACAGAACAAGCCAATCTCGTACGGCATTCATGTGGAAACGAGTTTTGACTATCGGATCACGCCGAGAATATTTGCGCGGTTGGACATGCGGTTCAGGGATCCCGAGTACATCACGGAGAGCAGGTTTCAGCAGGAGGCAACGCAATATGGCGGTGTGTTGATCCGCCTCCCGTTGGATCCATTCCGCGCAAAAATCAACGTCAACGGCATGAATTTTGGACTGGGTGCAGGGTTCGAGTTGTTCTAGCGACCAACGGCTCGAATGCCGCCGTCGCGACACAGATGCAGGAGTGACATCGACGCATGTTCAACCGTGATCATCCACACAAGAAGAGCCTCGTCTACATTGCCGGTTTTATGGGAAGCGGCAAGAGTACGATCGGGCCGATTCTCGCCAACACGCTCGGTTTCGAATTTGTAGATGTAGACAAGTTCGTCGAGAAGCAGGCGGGGAAGAGAATCGTGGACATTTTCGCCAGCGAAGGGGAACAGGCGTTCCGGGCTCTTGAGCGTAATTCACTCAAAGAAATCGCCGCCCGCGATCATTGCGTCATTTCCCTCGGCGGCGGTACCATTGCGAATGAGGAGAATTTTCAATTGATTCGGGAGAGCGGCATCATCGTCTATCTGCAGCTTTCTCCTGAAGAGATCCTGCAGCGCGTTCACCATCGCACCGACCGCCCGTTGCTTACCAGCGTCGACGGGACAAAACTCCCCCGGGAAGAAATCCAGCAGCGTGTGCAGGATCTTCTTCGACGGCGCGAAGAGTTCTATGGCCGGGCCGATGTCGTCATTCAAACCGACAGGAAACGCGTCGGCGCGACCGTCGACGAAATTGTCCGCAAGCTTCGCGGCCTTGTCGATGCCTGAGGAGGTGCAGTGATCAAACGACAAATTGACGTATCCCTTGGTGACCGCAGTTATCCGATCTATTTCGGCAGCGGTCTCACGGCGTCTTTCGCTCCTACATGCCAGCAGCATGGTATTCCGCGGCGTGTTATCATCGTGACGGACACAAATGTTGCGCACCACTATCTGAGCGCGCTGGAAAACAACCTCAAGCATTTCGATTTTGTCGTTTCCTCCATTGTCATCCCACCGGGGGAAAATCAAAAAAGCCTTCAACGCTCCAACGCTCTGTTCACGGCGCTTCTGAAACAAGGGGTGGGACGCGCATCAGCCATCGTCGCGTTGGGAGGAGGGGTCATTGGAGACTTGGCTGGATTTGTGGCCGCCACGTACCAGCGCGGTGTTCTCCTCGTTCAAGTACCCACGACGCTCCTTTCGCAGGTTGACAGCTCAGTAGGGGGGAAGGTCGCCGTCAATCATTCCCTTGGCAAGAACATGATCGGAGCGTTCTATCAGCCAAGATTTGTGTGGGTTGATGCCGAGACTCTCCGGACGCTCCCCCCGCGTGAGATCGTGTGCGGTCTGGGAGAGGTTGTGAAGTACGGTATTGTGTTCGATGCTGACTTCTTCGCGTATTTGGAATCAAGTCTTGATCAGGTCGTGAGCCTAGAACCCGAGTCCGTGCTTCACGTCCAGGCGCGATGCTGCGAACTCAAGGCTCATGTGGTCTCGGAGGACGAGCGTGAACAGGGGTTGCGTCTCGTATTGAATTTCGGCCATACTGTTGGCCATGCTCTCGAAGCCGCCGGCCATTATCGCGCTCTGAAACACGGTGAGGCCGTGCTGTTGGGCATGATCGCAGAAAGTTTCATCGCCCGGGAGATGGGATTGCTGGCCCCGGACGTTCACCAGCGAATCGTGGAGATGATCCTCCGCCTCCCTGTGAAGTTCAACAAAACCGCAGTCTCACCAGCCCGTGTTGTGAAGGCCATGGCGCTCGACAAAAAATCAGTCGATGGCAAGCCGCGTTTCGTCCTGCCGATCCGCCTCGGAGAAGTCCAGGTTGTGGATGAAGTTGATGCTGCGCTTGTTCAGTCCTCCCTCCGGTATGTGCTCGGACTTCCGGAGAAGGCGGGACATCGATCGTAATAAACTCTCCGGCACACACCGCTACGATAGGAGATTTGCATGAAATCTTGGCACAAGGTGTTCCTGTTCGCGTTTCTGTTCACAACTGCTCTATCCACCATGGAAGCGCAAACTGCGCCGAAACGCGAATTTCGCGGAGCGTGGGTTGCGACTGTGACGAACATTGACTGGCCGTCCGGCCCCGGAATCAGTTCAGCGGTCCAGCGGGCCCAACTTACAACCCTCCTCGACAGGCTTGCTGCCGCAGGGGTCAACGCGGTCATTTTCCAGATCCGCCCTGCCTGTGACGCATTCTATGCATCGCCGTACGAGCCATGGTCTTCGTGGCTTACGGGCGTTCAAGGACTGGCCCCCAGCAACGATTACTATGATCCGCTGGTTTTTGCTGCAGAGGAAGCACACAAGCGCGGAATGGAAATTCATGCATGGTTTAATCCCTATAGGGTGAAGCTCGGAAGCAATTCACCCTCTCAGCTCGCCGCAAACAATGTCGTTGTCGAGCATAAGGATTGGGGCATTGTCTGTCCCGCCGACGGCTATACGTTTCTGAATCCAGGACTTCCCCAGGTGCGGAACCACGTTGCCAAAGTGATCTCTGACGTCGTGCGGCGGTATGATATTGACGGCGTGCATATGGACGACTATTTCTATCCATACGCCGAACATGGGTTCACCAATGAGGATCTGGAGACTTTTCGCCTGAACCCGAACGGTTTCAAGTATCCCGACAGCCTTGCCCCATGGCGCCGGAACAATGTGAATCTCCTTATCAAACAAATGTATGACAGCGTCCAGGTGATCAAGCCGGTTGTCAAAGTGGGAATGAGTCCGTTTGGAATCTGGAAGAATGGTATTCCCGCCGGGACATCAGGGACGAGCGGCTTCGACGCATTGTACTGCGATGCGGTCGCATGGTTGAGTGGAAAATATATCGATTACATCACACCGCAGCTCTACTGGGCCTTCGGTGGCGGACAGGACTACGCGAAACTTGAGCCATGGTGGTTGTCGCAGACAAATGGACGGCATCTTTACCCGGGAATCATCACTTCCGTGGGTACCGCTCAGATGGGACTGCAGATCGCGTTCAATCGTGTTACCAATGCCCAGGGAACCGTCGTGTTTTCAGCGCGCGGCATCTCCGGATCGCTGTTAGATTCCCTGAAATTCAAATACTACGCGTCAGCGGCCGCCATCCCGGTGATGCCCTGGAAAGACACGATCGCGCCCAAAGCACCGACAAATATCAAAGCGACATTCAATCCCGTTACCGGACTCTACGCACTAACATGGGTCCCGCCGTTTGCGGCTGCCGACGGCGATACTGCACGACGATATTTGTTGTACCGGTTCATGAAGCCGACCTATCAACCTGCCGATCTCGATGTGTCGTCGAACTTGCTTGCACTCACGGGTCAGCCGACCGTCGTTCCATCAGCACGCCTTGATAGCGTCAATCAACAGTATTATTTCGCGGTTTCAGCGCTCGACAAGAACAACAACGAAAGTACGCTCAGTAATGTTGTTCCGATTGCAGCGACTGTGGCAACTCCCATGCTTCTGGCACCGAACAACCTTGAGCCAAACTACGCGAAGGGTGGAAATGTGACTTGGCGCCGTGACGCGACCTCACTCTTCTACAGACTCCAGGTGGCGTTGAGCGGAGACTTCAATCCATCGTCCCTGATCTCGACGGTCAACACGGCAGACACCTCTGCCTCCATCGGCGGGCTTGTTGCGCAGACCACTTATTACTGGCGAGTTCTGGGGGGCAACCAGGGGGGCTCAGGAGTGTATTCCAGTCCCTGGAGCTTCAGGACGGGTTGGCCGATAGCTCCCACGTTGGTGTCACCTCCTTCCGGCCTGCGGAATGTCTCTCGGACTCCAACTTTCGTATGGCGGAAAGGATCTGCCACTTCATTTCGAATTCGGGTGACCGAGGTTACCCATACACCAAATGTCCTTGTCATAGATCAGACGACCATCGACACGACATTCCTGAGCTCGGCGATTCTGACCGCGGGCACGAATTATTCCTGGATCGTCTCTGCGTCGAATGCCTATGGAGCAAGCGACTGGTCCACAGAAGCAAGGTTCCAGACCGGCCAGGAAATCACGCTTGTGGAGCATGGCGGATCGATGCCGAACGTGTTCGATTTGAGCCAGAACTATCCGAATCCTTTCAATCCCTCGACGACAATTCGGTTTGCTGTTCCGCAGTCGGGCCCGGTGTCTCTCCGCGTGTATGATCTGCTGGGCCGCGAACTTTCTGTGCTTCTCGACGGTTTCCTCGCACCGGGCTACTACGCCGCTCAATTCGATGGGCATAATTTGTCGAGCGGAATATACTTCTATCGATTGGCAGCACCCGGGTTCGTGGAGACGAGGAAAATGCAGCTGGTGAAGTAAGGAGTGGAGTAGATGAGTATGGGAGTATGGGAGTGCTTGAATGGGAAGCACTCAGATGTAAGTAGGCAGGCTTCGCTTTTATTTCTATAGAAAGAAGTTTGCATGGCGGAAGCGATCCCCGAATATTGCAGCAAGGGTGTCGATCCCGCCCGGCGTGTCATGGAGAGCAGAATGAGAATTGTTGTCCCTTTCATCCGTGTAGTTGTGCTGCTGAGTTGTTTGTCCACCATCGCCGAATCTCAGATCCCACCGAAGCGCGAATTCAGGGCAGCCTGGATAGCAACTGTTGTGAATCTGGATTGGCCCACGTCAAACACCGCTGACCCAAATACTCAACGCGCTCAGCTGGTTGTAATCCTCGACGGACTGAAATCGGCCGGAATCAATGCCGTCGTTTTTCAAATCCGACCAGAATGCGACGCATTCTATCCTTCCTTGCTTGAGCCGTGGTCTTACTGGCTTACCGGACGACAGGGGAGGGCCCCGACCTCACCGTTTGACCCCCTTCAGTTCGCCCTCGACGAAGCACACAAGCGCGGCATGGAACTCCATGCCTGGTTCAATCCGTACAGAGCCGAGCGAGCTGCCGGCAACTACCCGCTTGATCCCAGGCACGTCACAGTGCTGCATCCCGATTGGGTTATCCAGATGGGGACGTACCGCTTCCTGAATCCGGGCATGAAGGCTGTCCGCGACTACGTCGCCAGTGTCATCTCTGATGTTGTCCGACGGTACGACATCGAGGGGGCGCATATGGACGATTATTTTTATCAGGACGGCGTGACGATGCAGGACACTGCGGCCTTTCGAACAGAATCGAGAGGCTTTGCGAACATCGGTGATTGGAGAAGGGACAACGTCAACTCGCTGCTCAAACAGATCAATGATAGTATCCAGGCAATCAAACCGAACGTGAAGTGGGGTATCAGTCCAAGGGGAATTTGGAAGAACGGCGTCCCTTCCGGGATCATCGGCTCAGATAACTACAGCGCGATATTCTGTGATGCGGTTGCGTGGCTTCAGGGAAAATACATCGACTACATCGCACCGCAATTGTACTGGCCCTTCGGCGGAAACCAGGACTACGGCAAACTGATGCCATGGTGGTCATCGCAGAGGAACGGCCGTCACCTGTATGTCGGCCAAGCTTCCTATCGAATCGTCGACGGCAGCAATTGGGGAGCATCTGAGATTCCAAATCAGATCCGATTGAACCGCACAAATTCCTATGCGCAGGGGAGCATTTTCTTCAGAGCGAGGTTGGGCGTCACCGATAATCCCAAGGGTTTGGTGGATTCCATGCGCAATGATTTGTACAGGTATCCGGCGCTCAGGCCGATCATGTCGTGGAAGGACACAATTCCACCAGCCACTCCTTCAGCATTGGTGGTGACGAAACTTGCGTCCTCCGCAACTGTCACGTGGTCTGCCCCGCCGGCGGCGATTGACGGAGGGGCTGCTGAACAATATGTTGTGTATCGCTCTCCATCACTTCCGATCCTCGTCGATGATCCGCGCACTATTGCCTCCATTCAAACCACGACGAGCTTTTCGGAAACGTCTTTGCCGGCGGCAGGGGTAACCTACTACTACGGGGTTACGGCGTTGGATCATATGCAAAACGAGAGCCGGCTGAGTAATATCATGGGACTCAATTCGGGCGGCGTCGTTGGTGTGCAAGACCATCCAGCCGTCGCTTTCGGATTCTCGTTGCACCAGAACTATCCCAATCCTTTCAATCCCGTCACTGTTATCAGCTTCCAGCTGCCATCGGAGCAGAGTATCTCGCTCAGGGTCTACGATGTTCTCGGTCGTGAAATCCGGATTCTCACAGAGGGGGTTCTGCGTGCCGGCACGCACAGCATTCAGTTCGACGGATCCGGGCTCGCCTCGGGGCTCTACATCTACAGAATCGTTGCCGGTGAGAACGTGGAGAGCAGGAAGATGCAATTGGTGAAGTAGGGAGTGGAGGAGAGAAGTATCAAGTACAAAGTAGCAAGTAGTAGGTATTAAGTAGTGAAGTAATGGAGTAATGGAGATTTGGAGAATCGGAGCTGCGGAGAGTTTGGGGCGACGAAACGCAGCAAGCAGTTAGAAGATTGCAGAAAGCAGATAACAGCGCACAGACGAATACACGATCAACTGTTCACCGTTCACAGTTTGCTGTTTACGGCTACCTACCAGTTTATCTTGTTTCCGCTTTTCTCTTCCCGCCAGTGGGCGCTCGTGTGCACGTCGCACGGAGCGATGGGGTACTTCGAATTGAAGATCTCCGTGGTATCTTCCGGACAGAAAGAGCGCGCCCTCTTTTTTGTCAGAACGCAAATAGTGTCGGTGATGATTCCGTCGGGTTGATGGAAGTAGTCAAATCCCAAACCGATGTCCGGGTCTTCGTAGGCGTCCCGCATGAACCGGCCGAATATGGGAGCGGCTGCACGCCCGCCCTGGCCGTCGGAACTTCCAAACTTAATCCTGTTGTCATCGAACCCGACCCAGACTCCTGCCGCCAGGTGGGGGGTGAACCCTTCAAACCACGCATCCCCATAATCGTTTGTGGTGCCGGTCTTGCCTGCTGCGGGCTGGGAGAAAAACGTCCGGATTACACGCCCCGTACCCCCTTCGTCGTTCACGCCCCCTTCCATCAGGTTCGTCATCAGAAACGCTGTTTCTTTGCTCAGGACTTCCTTTTTCTCAGGCACGTTTTCTTCGATCACATTCCCATCTTTGTCTTCGATCCTCAGGATGGCGATCGGGTCAACAAGCACCCCCTCGTTCGGGAACACTCCATATGCTGACGTAAGCTCCAACGGAGAAACTTCAGCGGTCCCCAGCGCGATCGATGCATAGGGGGGTACGTTCGATTTGATTCCCATCCGATGTGCATAGTCGACGACTTGTGTGGGCTGCATCTCAAGCATCAGGCGGACAGCGACAAGGTTCACAGAACGCTTGAGAGCTTCGCGCAGAGTGTACTTGCCCCCGAAATTTCCTTCGAAGTTCTGCGGCGTCCAACGGGTTCCGTCAGGCATCGGCACAGTCACCGGCTGATTCATGATTTCGTAGCACACCGGCCAGCCATTATCGATGGCAACGGTGTACACGAACGGCTTGAAAGCAGATCCCGGTTGGCGATGGATCTGCGTCACGTGGTTCAGTCCGTACCGGAAGACGCGGAAGTTTCTTCCACCCACCATGGACTTGATATGTCCGTTGTGGGGATCAAGGACGACCATGCCAACTTCGATCTGCCGGGCGGCCTTTTTGACCGAATCAACGAATGGGACATTTGTCCGCAGCGATGCGAGAATGCTGTCGCGAATCGATGCATTCCGGGCTTTCTTGTAGACGTCGAGGTCGCGAATCATCTTGTCGACGTTGCTTTGGAGGATCTCCGTGTTCTTACTCCAGTCCCATGATTTGTCGAATTTCTCCTGGAATCCGGTCAGATGATCATCGACCGCCTTGTTGGCGTACCGTTGCATGCGGCTGTCAAGCGTGGTGTAGATGCGCAATCCATCGCGCTCGAGGTTGAATCCATAGGCCTCCGCCTTCTGCATCATCTGTTGCCGGATCCATTCCACGAAGTGTGGTGCGATGCCGACACGGTAATCAGCTTCAAGTGTTCTGAAGTTCAGGCTGTCGGCTTTGATCTTGTCGGCCTGTGCCACATCGATGCGCCCGTCGTGGACCATCGCGCTGATGACAATGTTGCGGCGGCGAAGGGCCCGCTCGATGTTCTTGATTGGATCGTAGTAGTTTGGCCCCTGCAACATGCCGACGAGGAGTGTGTATTCCGGAGCAGCTAGTTCGGACGCTGACTTGTTGAAGTACCGCTGGGCGGCCGATTCGATGCCGTACGCGTTGCGCCCAAAGAAGGAATCATTGAGGTACAACTCGAGAATTTCCTGTTTCGTGAAGTTCCGTTCGATCTGAACAGACGTGATGAACTCGCGGATCTTTCTCGTGATCTTATCGAACAGCGATTCTTCCCTTCCCTGCAATTTGTACAGGTTACGCGCAAGTTGCTGCGTCAACGTGCTTGCGCCGTAGGCCCGGAAGGTAAAAACATTGATTACCATCTGGCGGGCGAAGCGGTGGAGGTTGACACCCCAGTGAGTGTAGAAGTCCTTGTCTTCTGTCGCGATCAGTGCGTCAATGAGGCCCTGGGGAATCTTTGAGAGGGAAATGCGCGTACGATTCTGCTCTGCAAACTGATCGAGCACAGCGCCGTCCTCGCCGTAGACTTTGGATGCCAGCGCAGGCCGGGGATTTTCGATCGCTTCAAGGGAGGGGAGCCCCTGGAGGATGTACCGCCCGTACCAGGTCAGGAGGCTGAGAACGACTACTGTGACGATGGAGAGGATTTTCCAGTTGCGCTTCAGAAACCCTTTGCCCCGATTCAGAAATGAATGGCGGTAGGAGGTATCGTTGAAGTAGCGATCCATATCCTCGGAACTGTAGGTTCTCTTGGTCATCGGTTCTCAGTCTCAAAAACACAATTTGCAGGGAAAAGAGTCTCACGTAAAGCTGCAAAGACACCAAGAATAGTTATCTCTTCCCTTGCATTGCGCCTTGGCGTCTTTTCCAAAATCCAAAGGATCGAACAACACCGTTCATCTTCTGTTTCGACATTTGTGTTTGTCTAGGATTTCGGTATCAGGACTTGATTGACTCCCATTTCTTGAGGTCGAGCGAAACACCGTCAAACACCGCATAGGTCCGCTCGCCGATCCAGTCCCCCAGGTTGACGTAGACACCCGAACCGATGTTCCGCCTGCACGGAATATGGTTGTGTCCCATCACGACGAAATCGAATCCATCTGCGATTTTCTGTTCGGCGAACTTCGCCATGTCATCCCCTTCATACTGACGTTTAGACGTGTACTGGCGGCTTTTGTGCGAGGACCAGTGTGCGATGTTGGCTGCCAGATCGGGCGGGATGAGGGAAAAAAGTGCGATGTTCAACTTGTTTCTCAGGACACGCTTCAAAATCCTGTATCCGGTATCGTTCTTCAGGAGACCGTCGCCATGGTGGAGGTAGAATCGTTTTCCCTGGATCACGCGTTCGACGGGATCCCGCTCGATCTTCATTCCCAGTTCTTCCTCAAAATAATCACGCAACCAGAAATCGTGATTACCGGCCAGGTAGGTCAGCTTGACACCGGCGTCTGAAAGATCGGCAAGCCTGGAAAAGAGGCGGACATATCCTTTTGGGACGACGGTCCGATATTCAAACCAGAAATCAAACAGGTCGCCGACGATAAAAAGCTGTTCCCCGTCGATGCGCACCTGCTCCAGGAATTGAATCAGTGCGCTCTCTTTTCGACGATCATCTTCTTTTGAACCGACCCCGAGGTGGACGTCAGAGAAGAAATAAGATTTTCGCATACGGTCGCAGACTGGAGGCCTCTGACTACAATGGACGTTCGGCCGACGGAAGATCCTGTGCTTTCGCAGCGTTCCGTCGCGTGGTGTGCACACAATACTTAGCGAAAAATGGGGCGAAAATCAAGGTAACGGATGGGGAGGCACGGACATAGCGGAGCAGGAATGAGCGGCACTGCAGACGTTCTACGTTGTGCTCTTCACAAGCGGCAGCAATACGGTGAAGGTGCTCCCTTTCTTCTCGCGGCTGGTCACCTGGATTGATCCATGGTGCGCTTCCGCGATCCATTTCGCGATTGCGAGACCGAGACCGCTGCCGGTTCCGTCCGCCTTCACACGGTAGAATCGATCGAACACTTTCGGAAGATCCTTCTTGGGGATTCCGATGCCGGTATCGCTGACAAGTATCGAAGCGTTGCTTCCCACTTTTGTCAGAGCCAGCGTGACTGTACCGCGGTCAGGCGTGTACTTGACCGCGTTCTCGACCAGGTTCAGCAGAAGTTGTCGAAGACGCGCCGCATCGCCCCGGACGGTGACGGATTCCACCTCGCGCACGCTGACTTTGATCTTCCTGGCAGAAGCGAGAACGAGTGTGTCTTCCGCGATTTCCCGCACCAGGCTGTCGAGCGAAACCTCATCGAACTGAAACGTCAGCCGTCCCGATTCGGATTTGATGAGCGTCATGAGGCTTTCGACGATCGACGAGAGCCGCACGAGTTCGTCGTGAATGCTCGTAAGCAGCTCGCGCGTGTGGACCGGCAAACGCTTCTTGCGGAGCGCAACCTCTATTTCACCGCGCATGATCGTGAGGGGAGTGCGCAATTCATGGGATGCGTCGCCGGAGAAACGCTGGATCTCGGCGAACGATTCCTGCAGCCGCCCTATCATATCATTGAATGTTGCCGTCAATCTGCCGAGTTCGTCATCGACTCCCTTGGCAGGGAGCCGCTGGTTCAGGTTCTGCGCGCTGATCATTTGCGCGGTGCGTGTGATCGCATCGACGGGTTTCAGCGATCGGTGCGCCAGAAACCATCCGCCGATGACGGAAATGAGCAGCGCAATGGGGGCGAGGATACGGAAAATCATGAAGATCCCGTCAAGCGCCTCATTCAGCTCTTCCAGAGGGTAAGCAACAAAGATCTTGACGTAGTCGTTCTGTGTGATGGCGAGGCGGAGATCGCGTGCCTGTTCATCGCGGATGGTGACAATGTTCACCCATCCGTACGGAATCTCGGTGTAGTCCAGTTTCTGTTTGCCGAGGCTCGGGGAGCGGTACAAAAGGTCCCCGTTCCGGTCAAGGATCTGGATGTACTGCCTCCGCGGACTGAGGATCGTCTGCTGGTAGATCTGGTTCCAGATTTCATCGGTGCCGGTTGTATCGGTATTGTCCTGACCGACCTCTGCCGGCAAAGGCGTCGTCTTTTTCAGCTGCTGGAGCTCCAGGAGCGCAGACCGCTTGAGGCGGACCTTCTTTGCCCGGGGCTCGATGAACTCGTTCACCCACTTGACTTCGCTGTGGAGGGAAAGGTCGAGGTTGTTCGAAAGCGTCGAACGAGTGAAGAGGTAGGAAATTCCCCCGAAGCCGACGAGCGTTGCCGCAAGGAGCGCAGTATACCAGAGAGTAAGCTTGGAACGGATGGAGTGAAGAAACTTCATTTCTTCGGACCGTTGACGAGGTTCTTATCCGACACATAGTACCCCTTGCCGCGCTCGGTGTGGAGGAGCTTCTTTTCAAAACCCAGGTCGATCTTCTTGCGAAGGTGATTGATGTAGACGTCGATGATATTCGTTCCGGGATCGAAGTTGAATCCCCAGATCTCCTTCGCAAGCTGCTGTCGGGTGATCAGTTCTCGCGGATGCCGCATGAGGTACTCCAGCAACGCGAACTCCCGGGCCGTCAGGTCGATGATGGTGTTTCCGCGCTTCGCTTTCCGGGTCATCGTATTCAACTGGAGGTCTGCAAGCCTGTAGACGGTCGGACTCTGGCGTTCACGGCGAAGGAGAGCTCTGATCCTGGCGAGGAGCTCGTTGAATGCGAATGGTTTCGTCAGGTAGTCTTCTGCTCCACGATCGAGCCCCTGCACAACGTCCTCGGTCGCGCTCCGTGCGGTAAGCATCATGACCGGTGTACGAAGTCCGCTGCTCCGGAGTGCATGCAGGACTTCGAAGCCGTTCTTCTTCGGAAGCAGAACGTCCAGCAGTATCAGATCGAAATCGCCGGACAGCGCCTTCTTTTCACCGATCGATCCGTCGGGGGCTGTGTCGACTTCGTATCCTTCTGCCGTGAGGCCTTCTTTGATGAAGCGAGCAACTTTTGCTTCATCCTCGACGAGGAGTATATGCATGGAGAAACTTGAGTGATTGGAAGTCACGCGTTTTGGAAGGGTCGCTGCACACGCAACTGTGGTTTGAAAAACCGATCTCAAAGTAGCTCATATTCTAAACAGTATCAATTCGGTTTTTGTTCGCATGCCGGCCGGCGGCGCCGGACATTCGCAAAAGTTGCGGGTTTGAAACTCGGGCCTTTTTTGACTATATTTTCGGTGGTATTATCAGTCCTTTGAAGATCATTCTTTGTGAGAAGGGACACGGGGGTAAACCATCGCCCTGTCGTTGCCGCATCAAGCTGCCCTGGTCCGCTAAAACACTCGAATCCCGTATGAAAAAACTCGCGCTTCTCCTCTCAGCCCTCCTTCTGCAGGGTTGTATCCAGACTATGGCCATCAGAACGATGGGAGGGATCATGGACTTCGGGCTCGAATCGTTCAACGAAGAGGGAGACCTGAAACTTGCGGAGGGGGCTCTCGGTTCCAACCTCAAGCTCGTCGAAGCTCTCATCAAAGGAGATCCCCAGAATTCCAAGCTCCTCCTCATGGCTGCGCAGGGATTCAATGCGTACTCACTCGCATTCGCCGAAGATGACAGTATCGAACGCGCCCGGGTATTCTACGTCCGGGGCCGTGACTATGCAATGAGGGTACTGTTGCAGAACCAGAAGATCAGGGAAGCATTCGACAAGGACCTTCCCGCATTCCAGGCGGCGCTCGCAACTCTCACAAAGGACGACGTGCCCGCGGTTTTTTGGACTGCATTCGGATGGGGAAGCTACATCAATATCACCCGCTCGGATGTCGGAGTTGTTGCTGACCTGCCCAAGGTCCTGGCGATGATGGAGTTTGTTCGCCAGACTGATCCGACGTACTTCTATGGCGGCCCGTATCTGATCCTTGGCAGCATCGAAGGAAGCGTCCCGCAAGTGCTTGGGGGGAAACCTGAAAAAGCCAAGGAGTACTTCGAGCGTGCGCTCACTGTCAACGGCGGGAAATTTCTGTTGACGTATGTGTACTATGCAAAGATGTATGCTGTCCCGAAACAGGACCAGGAGCTTTTTGAAAGCCTGCTGAAAAAAGTGGATGACGCCTCGCTCGATATCTTGCCGGAAGCCCGACTCACCAATGCGATCGCCAAGAAGAAGGCCAGACTTCTCCGTGAACATATGAACGACTTCTTTTAGCATCATGGTGAAAATCTATTTTCAGAAACAAAGATGAACCGCCCCCGAACCAACATCGTTCGGGGCAAGCAAGGCCGCCAAGAGCGCCAAATGTTTGAGATTTTGAATAATCAGAACATCTCGATTATTCCTATGCGGTTCTTCGCGTGCTTGGCGGTTTGCTTTTCCTAGTTCTAGCCACTTCATCAGGAGTACCAGTGAAACGACTTGCCTCAATACTCGCCTGCGCTTTGTTTGCATCGCTGACGGTCTGTGCCCAACAGTATAGCATCAAGTTCGCGACCATCGCGCCCGATGGAAGCACATGGATGAACGTGATGAAGGAGTATGACGCGGCCATACGCAAGGAAAGCGGCGGACGTCTTGGTTTTAAGATCTATGCCGGAGGTGTGCAGGGGGACGAAAAATCCGTCCTGCGGAAGATCCGCGTGGGGCAGCTCCACAGCGGCGGATTTACCGGGGTTGGCATGGGCGAGATTGCCCCCAAAGTCCGAATTCTCGACTCACCCTTCCTCATCCGCAGCGACGACGAAATTGACATGCTGTACAAGGAATTCGGAAAGGATTTCGAACAGGCATTTGAAGAGGGGGGATACGTCCTTCTCGGCTGGGCCGAAGTCGGATTCGTCCACGTCTTCACCTCTTCGCCGATCCGGAAGAGAGAGGACTTGAAAGGAATCAAGATGTGGACGTGGGAGGGCGATCCGATTGCAGAGACCGCGTTCCGGACCCTCGGTATCAACCCCATTCCATTGTCCGTTGTCGACGTCATGACGTCGCTCCAGACCGGATTGATCGACGCATTCTATACCACTCCGTACGCGGCCATCGCACTGCAATGGTATGCCAGAGTGAAATATATGGTGGATGTCCCGCTGGCAGACGCATCCGGCTCTGTTCTCGTTTCAAAGAAATTCTACGATCAGCTCCCGCCAGACCTGCAGGAAATTCTCTTGAGGAACGGTCGCCTCTACCTCTCGAAACTCACACAGATGAGCAGGAAGGACAATAAAGACGCGCTTGCCGAGCTGAAGAAGCGGGGAATTGCGGTTCTTCCTGCGACCGAGAAGGACATCCAGGAATATGTCGAAGTGGGAAATCGCTCGCGCCGTGCGCTTGTCGGAAAACTCTACACGGAGGACTTCCTGAACAAGGTGGAGAAGGCCGTCACTGATTTCCGGAAGACTCGCCGCGGGTCAAAATGAACATACTCAAGAGTATTGACAAGGCACTTACGAGGGCCGAAGAAGCGGTGCTGATCACTTTGCTCTCGGTCATGGTTGTGATGGCCTTTCTTCAGGTGGTGTTGCGCAATTTGTTCTCCTCCGGAATTTTCTGGGCCGATATCCTGCTGCGTCACCTGCTTCTATGGCTCGGGTTCCTGGGTGCCGCGATTGCGACGAGCGAGAACCGCCACATCAACATCGACGCGTTACGCCGATTCCTTCCTCCCCGTATCCGGTCAGTTGTGGAGGTTCTGACTGATTTGTTCGCGGCAGGAATCTGCTACCTGCTTGCGCGCGCATCATGGACTTTCGTGCATGGCGAGATAGCGGACCACCGGACTGTCTTTGCGGATATTCCTTCGTGGTACGCTCAAATCATCATACCAGTCGGTTTCGGATTGTTGATGGTGCACTTTCTTATCCGGGCACTCCTTCGTGCAGGGGGGGCGGCGAAAGAGGGGGAGAGGCTATGAGCGTCTGGTTCTTCATCATCGCCATCCTGGTGCTCGCGTTTTTTGGTGCACCGCTCTTTACGATCCTTGGTGCCATAGGGTTGTATGCCTTCACCTCAGCGGACATCGACACGTCCGCTCTCATCATCGATCTCTACAAAATCGCCGACACGCCGACGCTCCTTGCAGTGCCTCTCTTTACGTTCGCCGGTTATCTCCTCGCGGAGAGCAAAGCGCCAAAGCGTCTCGTCGATCTCGCCCAAGCACTCTTCGGATGGATGCCTGCGGGACTGGCGATCGTCGCACTATTCACGTGTGCATTGTTTACTGCGTTCACCGGAGCCTCAGGTGTCACGATCGTCGCCCTAGGAGGTCTGCTCTATCCGATCCTCCTCAAAGAAAACTACCCGGAGCAATTCTCCCTTGGGCTTGTCACGGCGTCAGGAAGCATCGGCCTGTTGTTCCCGCCCAGTCTCCCGATCATCCTCTATGGCTTCGTGGCTGGAGTCAGCATCGACAAGCTTTTTGTCGCCGGCCTGATCCCGGGCGTACTGCTGATTGCCTTCCTGTCTGTGTACAGCCTGCGCGTAAGCATCAAGGCCAAAGTGCCGAAGATTCCATTCCATTGGGACAAAGTGGCATCAACACTGAGAGCGGCTGCCTGGGAACTCCCGTTGCCGTTCGTGGTCATCGGGGGAATCTATGGGGGGGCCTTCACAGCAACAGAAGCGGCGGCGATTACGGCGTTCTATGCGTTTGTTGTCGAGGTATTCATCTACAAGGACCTGCATTTCGTCCGGGATGTTCCGCGGGTCATGAAAAAGAGCATGGTGCTCGTCGGTGCCATATTGATGATCCTCGGATCGGCCCTGGGACTGATGAACTATCTCATCGATCAACAAGTTCCGCAGCAGCTGTTTGAGATCGTGAAGGCGCATGTCTCAAGCCGCGTCATGTTCCTGCTGATCCTGAACGGCTTTCTGATCATCATCGGGATGATGATGGAGATCTTCTCGGCCATTGTCGCTGTTCCACTGATCCTCCCCATCGCCGCACAGTTCAACATCGATCCGGTTCACCTCGGCATCATATTCCTGACGAATCTCGAGCTGGGGTATCTGATGCCTCCGATGGGACTCAACCTGTTCCTTTCAAGTCTCAGATTTGAGAAATCGATCTACCATCTTTCCAAAGCAGTTATCGGCTTCATACTCATGGAAGTAGTCGCGCTGCTCATTATCACGTATGTTCCGGAGCTCAGCCTCTGGCTTCCCAGGTACCTGGGAACCCGATGACGAAAATCGTGGTTTAACATATCCTAGGCTGATTCCATTTGTGCTATCATAAGGAGAACCATCATGCTATCAAAGAAACTGCAGGACGCTTTAAACCAACAGATCAATCACGAGCTTTACTCGTCCTATCTCTACCTGGCGATGTCTGCTCATTTTGAATCCGTCAACCTTCCTGGCTTCGCGCGCTGGATGAAACTCCAGAGCGAAGAGGAAGGCGAGCACGGTATGAAGTTCTTCCATTACGTGTACGAGCGGGGCGGCAAGGTGGTCCTTGAAGCGATTGCGAAACCGCAGACGGATTACAAGACACCGCTCGAAGTGATGAAGAAAGTGCTCGAGCACGAGAAGAAAGTGACGGGGACGATCGAGGCGTTGTATGAGCTGGCGCTGAAGGAAAAGGACTATGCGGCGCAGGTCATGCTCCACTGGTTCATCAAGGAGCAGGTCGAAGAGGAGAAGAATGCCACGGATATCATTGAGATGCTCAAGACTATCGGTGAATCGCCGGCAGGCATGGCGATGCTCGACTCGAGAGTTGGCGCGAGAGCAAAAGGCTGAGTCATCAGCAATCCGAGTACAGGAAAAAAGCCCGATCGTCGAACGGTCGGGCTTTTTCGTTTCTATGGAAGGTGACCGGCACCCAAGTTGGCACCGGGAAGGTGATGGTCACCTCACGAAGTACTTGAGCAGTTCCTTCGCGACGAGCTTGTTTCCTTCGTCGTTCAGGTGCACACCGTCGGTCGTCAGGATTCCATGTTCCCTGTTGCCGGTGTTGTGAACGGCGAGATAGTCCTGAAATGCCTTGTGGAGATCACAGAGTTGAACGTTTCGATCTTTCGCGATTTTCCTGCTGATATCGGAATACTCCTTCAGCATCGGATCCTGAGCGTTCAGCGAGTCACGCTTCTCGCCGATGACTGTGGGCGTGCACAGAATCACAGCTGAACCGTAGTATTGAATCCTCGCGATGATCTCCCGGAGTCCGCTTTCGAACTTCTCCTTCGTCGTTCCTTTCAGATCTTTCAGATTCCAATGCCAGACATCATTGATGCCGATGTAGATCACGACCCCGGTGGGCTTCTTCTCGAGTACGTCACGCACAAGACGATTCTGAAGGTCGGGAACCTTGTTGCCGCTGATGCCGGCGCCGATGACCTCGATACCGAGATCCGGATTGCGGGCTGTGAGTTCTTCCCGGATGAGTGAGACATATCCTCCGGGTTTCACGCCCTGTTCGGTGATCGAGTCACCGAAAAAGACGATCCGATCTCCCTGTCGCAGAGTCATTTTTTCACCTGAGCAGCCTGAGAGTGTGGCGGCGGTAATGAGCACGAACGAGCACATTCGTAGCAGTTTCATGCGGTCTCCTGATGGAGTTGTTGTGACCGCCGAAGAAATGTGAACCATTGTTCAAGAGGGGCGAAGCGGGCAGCAACCCAATGCAGAGTAGAGCTTTTTTTCCAGAATCTCAAACCGGGAATTGGACAACCGCGGGCTCATCTGGTCATCGCGTGTGCAGCGTCGCCAACATTGACAATACCGCGCCCCTCGTGAATGAGGTTCTGACCGAAGTACACCTTCGAATCCCGAGTCCGGTACGTGCTGAGCGTCCGAATCGGCTCCTTACCCGCCTCGCCAGTATCCTGGTCGACTGTCGGGACTGAGCATCGGGCGCATGGCTTCGCAACGCGGAAGGAAACTGAACCGATCTGTAGAATTCGCCACGTGTCTTCCTCATATGCGGACGATCCGGCGATCACCAGGTTTGGACGAAAGCGGTTCATGGGTACCGGTTCTGCAAGGCGCGTGTTGAGATCGTCGAGGGATGTTTCTGACATGAGGAGGAGAGGAAACGCATCTGCGAAGCTGACCGGAGATTTTACCGGGGCGTACTTGCTGTCGATGAATCGTTCGGATTTCTCGGGCATCTGGACGAGCCGGCAGCGTACGCCGAGGAGTTCGGTGAACCACGACGCTGCATCTTGGCCAACGTCCATGACATCGAGAGAATCCTCCCACACGCGGACACGAATCATTGCGCCCGAAGGTCTCCGAAAGGGGACGATCAGTTCGCTCAATCCCCGACTCGTGACAGAGAGATGATCTTCCCCCAGCGTCACATGAATGAGGGCCATCCTGGGAAGCGTGCGTTGTGTCAGAAAATGCCCGTCTTCATCCACCACCATCCACCTGCGGTCGAGTTCAAGGCCGCGGTCATCAAGCCGGGCAGAGGAGAGGGAAATTCCCCGGGCGGACTTGATGGGGTAGATGTGTATTTCAGTCAGGTGCAGAGAAGGCATGGCGGTCGATGGCTAGTTAAAGAAGATCTGCGAGGGAACAGTGGCCTTTTTCGTTTGCGAGATCAGCTGCGGTCTTTCCGGTACTATCGCGCATCGACTTGTCTGCACCCTTGTCAAGCAGCGTTCGCAGAATGGTTTCAAGCCCGTTCGCAGCTGCATAGTGGAGCGGAGTGTATCCCTGCGCTTGCGCGGTATTGATGTCTGCGCCGGCCTCGACGAGTATCAGAGCAAGTGACGTATTGTGTGGATTCGCCAGTGCGGAATGAAGGGGTGTGACGCGTTCTTGTGTGCGGGACACAGCGTTGAGATCGGCCCCATTTGAGAGAAGCACGCGAGTGGTATTCGCCCGACCGAAGAACACCGCGAGATGCAGTGGAGTCCATCCGTCGGCGGAATACGCGTTGACCTTTGACGGATTGTCGTGCAGGAGGTGTTCCAGCCGCTCTTGCGTACCGGTGGCCGCCGCTTCGAAGATGTCGAGCCGTGCTCCCCGATCGATCAGAGTCCTCGCGATTTCATTCAGTCCGATGTACGTTGCATAGAGGACTGCGGAAAGCCCTGATGTGTTGCGTGCGTCGACGAGCGAGGGATCGGCAGAGAGCAGTTCGAGAAGCGTGTCGGTCTGGCCCGCCTCAATCGCGGCGAAGAGTTGCTGTGGTGTCATGCGTTGCTCAGCACTGATGCTACGAAGGTGGTAATGTTCCAAATGTGAGCTTGAGGTGAATAATCTCCGGCGTATTGCCGAGGCGCACGGGTGGGCCCCAGGTGCCGACACCGCTGGAAACGTAAAAATGCGTCTGGTCCGTTTTCTTATACCCCCAGCTGAGCTCATAGATCGCGTTCGTGATTGCGTTGAAGGGCCAGAGCTGGCCGTGATGGGTGTGGCCGGAGAGTTGAAGGTCAACACCCTGTTCCACTGCCTCGTGCAGGCCGAAGGGCTGGTGATCCATCAGGATGATCGGGTACTTCTTGTCGACGCCGGTCATGAGCTCAGCCAGCGGTCTGCGCTTTTTGCCGTTGAATTGCGAAATGCTCCGATCTTCTCTTCCGACGAGAACGACGCCACCGTTGACATTCACGACCTCGTCGCGCAGGATTCTGATGCCGTGTTCCGTCAGGTATGTACAGGCTTCTTCTACCCCTCCGATGTATTCATGGTTTCCCGTCGTTGCGTAGACCCCGTACTTCGCCTTGATGGTGCGAAGCATCTCCCCGAGATTTTGTTTGATCACCGGTGCGAGGTCTTCATCTACGATGTCCCCCGGAAAGAGCACGAGATCGGCGTGGAGGCTGTTGATCTTCTCCACGATGGTGTTCAATCGTTCGCGCCCGATAATCGTTCCCAGATGAATGTCGGATGCGACAGCGACCTCGAGGGACTTGATAGAACCGGCCTGTTTCGGAATGTTCAACTCCAGCACCTTCACGCGCGGAGAACGGGCGTTGAAATATCCTGCGACAAGGGTGAGGGTGACGATGAAGCAGAGCCCGATGGCGGTCAGAGTTTTCGTGCGAACGATATTGGCCGTTATGAATGACGGGAATATGGGTACGACGTGGTTGATCAGGCGCAGTATATCGATGAGCAGAAGCGACAAGGTGAAATAGGCAATGGCTGCAAACCAGAAGCTTCCGACCCAGACGAACGCTGTACTGAACGGTGTGATGCCTACTCGCTCCAGGAATCGACCTGCAATAAATGACAACGCGAGGACCCAGAAGATCGCCGCATAGGGGAGACGCAGCGGCGAATCCGAGGGTATTGCCTGCCACCCCCGGAGAAAGATGTAGTAATTGATGAGTCCGTAGAGGAGAAGGAAAATCGAGAAGAATATGATGAAGTTCATACGGTTCATGTGTTTCTGTTTGTCAGTTGAGTTCAACGCTGAAGCCTCTTTAAGATTTGTATTTGACCGGCGTGATAGACGTCGTGCGAAGCGATGCCGACGATAATGGCCAGATTACTCACTTTGATTCCCTTCGGGTTGAGGGCCAGATCCCGGTCGTTTAACTGAGCGACGGCTTCAAGCAGGGATGAGTGGCATGTTTCCAGCAGTTTGAGATCTTGCGTCCACGCCTTTTCTGTCAGATTGGTTGATCGCAGGAACCAATTACTTCCCTTCAAAGGGAATGATCCCTTCTTTTCCCCAAGGAGCCGCCTGCGGACGATATACTTCCAATAGGCACAGTGCACCACGATTTCCCAGATGTTGTGCCTGCCGGTGCCCGGACGCCAGGCAGCCTCGCGCGCCGACAGTCCGCGCAAAGAACCCCTCAGGTTCGTTCCGTGCCAGGCCTTTCTGCGATAGGACTGATCGACCTGAAAAACAAGATCATCCAGCCGGGGCGATTGAGACTTCGAGATTGCGCGTTTCATATGATGCCTTACGCTCATCAAGGTGGACTTCAATAGATAACAGAGGAAGACGATTCAGAGTTTCACGGCGAGGTGAACACCTGAACCTCTGGTCGGGTGCTTACAGGGCAATGTACGGATTCTTGAGGAGAAGGTCGAACACGTCGGGAAAAGGGGGTGTTCTTCTTTGATAGAAGATGATCATCGCAGAGTCGCCGAGGATGCGGAGGCACCACACTTCTGTGGATTCTGGTTAGATGCGTTTGAGGATGGCGATCGAAACATCGTCGAATGCCCGCGCTTCGCCGATGAAGCGGTCAACCTCTTGCAGCAGTCGATCGCCGATTTGTTCAGCCGAGTACGGCGTGAGCTGGGGAAGAAGGTCGAGAATACGTTGTTCTCCGAGGAACGCGCCCTCCAGGTTCCGGGCTTCGGTGAGTCCGTCGGAATAGATCACCATCGTTTCTCCCTTGCCGAGTTCGATATATTGTTCATGAAATGTCGACTGCGATGAGAGGCCCAGAGCGATGCCCCCTTTTTCTGTCTTCTCGATCTGACCGCCGCGCAGGATGACCGGAGGAAAGTGTCCGGAGTTTACCATGCGGACAGAGCCGGAGTCAGGCTGGATTTCGACATAGACGACAGAGGCGAACAGGTTGGGGAGACTGTCACGACAAAAGATGAAGTTGAGCTTTGAGGCGAGTGCATCAAGAGATATGACGTCCGGGACGAGCGCCCGGATTGTTGCCTGGAGTTTCGCTGTGAGCAGAGCGGCGCGCAGGCCCTTGCCCGCAATGTCGCCGAGCGTGATCCCGATCCTCTGGGGGGTGATTTGAATGAAGTCCACCAGGTCGCCGCCGACCTCGTTGGCAGACCGCGTATAGAGCCAGAGGCTCCACCCCGGAACCTGAGGCGTGCGTTCCGGCATGAGCGCATTCTGCACGGCGTGGCCGGCTTCAAGCTCTTCGTGCGCGAGAAGCTTGTCTTTGAGCTCGAGCATGATGATGAACAACAGAACGAGCGCACCTATGAAATGAAATCCTTCGAAGCTCGATCCCTGTCCGTCGGTTCTCACGCTGACGTTGGAGATCAGCAACAGGATCGCAAGAAGGAGCAGGATGCGCCGTGCGGGCGTCAACTTCAGGAAGAGCCCCTCCAGGAACCACCAGGCGATGAATAGCCAACGTTTCACCTGTTTCATTTCTTTGAGCCGTTTCTGGCGTTCCTCGGTCAGCATGAAATCTTTCAGTTCGCTGAAGTCGCGCCGCATCGTCCGCTCAAAATCGCCGCGACGAAAATCATCCATGATAGTCCTGCCGAGGTTAGGTTTTGAATCAGAGGAGGGGTTGCCAGAG
This sequence comes from Ignavibacteriales bacterium, assembly GCA_026390595.1. Classification (NCBI taxonomy): domain Bacteria; kingdom Pseudomonadati; phylum Ignavibacteriota; class Ignavibacteria; order Ignavibacteriales; species Ignavibacteriales bacterium. The sequence goes on along the minus strand of JAPLFQ010000022.1, from coordinate 156,762 downwards.
GTCATAGGTCTACGGTGTCAGGGAAAAAGGAACAATGGATACCATGAGGACGGCATTTGTGCGAGAAAGTTATAGCCGCTCTCCAAATTCACGAAACGACGCGCCGAGCGAGCCCAGCAGGCGTTGTATGAGCACACAGGCCCTGTGGACATAGCCAATGTCCAGCAAGAGAATGCCGAGCCCAATTCCCAATCCCACAAGGAACTGATACTTCGCATTTGTCAGGACTGCCTCAAAGAGGCTGGAAGCGACGGGACGGAAGAACGTCTCATCCAGGAAGCCAAGGAAAACAGTGGCGATCGAAAACGCTATGGCGAAGAGCGTTGCCAGCACGAGGGGCTGGAGATTCCTTAGTCTTACACTCTTCACGTAGAATACGGTGAAGAAGGCGTAAAGAACCCCGGCGAGAGTCGCATAGAAGATGGAATCTCTCAGTATCATCACCGGCTGGAGATGCCGAAAGAGCAACCCGATCGTCACGACGAACACCACCAGCAGCACCGCGAAGGCGTTTCTTCGATTGATCCGCAGCGTGTGAAAGAACAGCGAACCTGCGATGCCGAACATGATAAGCTGCGAAGTCCAGAAGTACGGGTGAAAGACGCGCGATTGAAAGACAATCAAGCCGACTACGAAACAACACGCGATCGACACCAATGATCTTCCCAGAACAGTTGCCACAATGGCCTCACTGGAACGCATACGCCGCCTCCCTTCCGGAGAAGCTTCAATGAATTCAAAACACGTACGGTATCAGCCTCTTTGTCTTCTCTGCATACTGCTGATATTCGGAATACCGTGCTCGTACCAGCTGTTCTTCGCATATCAGCCGCGTGATTGCACCCGCGAACACGAGGCACCCGAGAAGAGCATTCTCAGCCTACCAGTTGCCGGCGGCACCCGACCAACCGAACAGGAGAGCCGCCGCATAGATCGGATGGCGAATATACTTGTATGGACCTGTGGTAACGAGTCCTCCCTCCGTCGGAGCTGCAGAGAGATGAAAGCTCCGCGCTTTGAACGTGACGCGTGCCCAGACCATGAGAGAAACCGCCGCTGCCTGGAGCGCAATCACAACAGGTGAAAACGAAAAAAGCCCGCGGTTGAGATACAACAACATCAGTCCGGCGACCATGATCAGAAAGCCTGAAACAGAAAGGATGTTCATTCGGTCCCGGGTCACTGCTTCTCCTCCCCGGTCCTGCTATCGCCCGGTGTGGTGTATCTGGCTCCATCCTCACGGGCCTTCTTGATCGCCTGGTTGACGGCGTCGCCGAACGGGCAGGTCAGGATTTTGCCGTACCACGTTGATTCAGTGACAAGTTCGCCTATGGCTCTGTCAACACCCATGTTCTCAAAGGGTGTCCCGGGTCCTTTGAGTACTCTGGCGCTCGCGGTCAACTTGATGCTTTTCGTTCTGCCGCCCCATTTGATGAGGAAGAATGCGAGATAGACTCCGGGTTCGTATTCCTCCCAGTAATGCGGCTTCGACGCGATGATTCGCTCTTTGAGTCTCCTTGCCTCGTTCTCAGAGAGCGGAGTCTGATTGTGCAGGCAGACGACAACGTATTTCTTCATTTTGGCAAGCATACGATTCTCCTGTACGCGCTACTTCCCATCGATCAGGGAAAGCACCTTAGCCGTATCCATTCGTTTCGCCCAGGCTTCAATCTCGGCGATCGGACCAGAGAATTCAACGGTAACATTGAAAACGGCAGTTTTCGAGCTTGTCCCCTTTTCCGGCAACTTGGTATCGATTCGTGAAAGTTGCTTGGTGTTCTTGAGGCTGACGGGATCGAAGAAAATGTGGATGCTTCCTTCGTCTTCAGTCCCATCTTTCTTCTCTTTCAGCGCGATGACACCTGGTTTCTCAAACACAACAGCATCCGGATCGATCGTCGCTCCCGGGTTTGAGTTGATCTGAACCCGGAGATTGATCGGCACTTTTTGAGACGTTACAGCCTTCATCTGAACCTGGGCTGCCTTCTGCTGCATCTCCTGTGCCATTTTCGAGATGGCGGAGATATCGCCTTTTGCCTGCGCTTCAGCCATCTTCTTCTGATATTCCTTCTGGATTTCTTTGGCGTCTTTCTGGACCGCTTTTTCACTCCCGAACCTGCGTTCACCGCTCGCGTACACAGGATGGAAGAGACCCGACGAACTGTTCTTGCCTGCATCTGTGGGAAGATTGAAACTCTCTCGTTCCTTCGAATACCCCTCAGGCATTTGTCCGACGGCGTCGAGCACGGCTACGATCTTCTTTTTGACGGCTCCGACTTCGTCGCGCGTGTACTGACCGGCATCCTGGGCTGTACTGACTGCGAAGATAAGTGCGCACGATCCTATGAGAGCGCTGATTCGACCTGTCATAATCTTCTCCTTGTGATATGGTGACGAGAGTGGCGATGCGAATGATCTTGTGCTAGCGCATTCCGCTGTCGTAGTGAGCTTCTACAATCAGATATCTCCCGGCTGCGATGACAAAGGGGCCTGTCTCGGCGGTTATCGGAGACTCTTTCACTCTAAGATAGTAGGTCCCGGGTTGAACCGGGATGATGAATTTGCCTTTGTCACTCGTGGCCGCCTCCCGCACAATCTTCCGCTGAGCATCCAGTACCTGTATGGTGTTTACCTGCTCGAGCGGAGGTGGGATCCACCCGATCGGGATGGGACCGGGCTTGGAAATCAAAAAGACCTGTCCCTCGATGCCGGAATCGTCATCGAGTATGGAACCCGAGTCCTTGCACCCATCCCACGCGGCAAGGACGAAAATACACGCCAGGATAAGAGCGTGATGTTTCATGACCGTCTCCTGCAGAAACCAACAACGTTTACACCGATGCTCAGCACTGCATTGATTGGAGCAACGCGTGAAGAGCTTCAGCCATCGCGGCCCCGTACTGCCGCCCGGGCTGTCGCCGGAAAATCCTGTACCTTGAAGCCCCGGCATCCGATTGCCAGTCCACCTGACCGTCCTCTCGAACGGATGCAGTAATCGGGTCGAGAAACATCGGCCATCCGGATATCGAAGACCCGTTGCCGGCCACAAAACGCCATCCCTGCGGTGTGTTTGCCAGAGTGCGGCCAGCAGCCATCACGAGTGATGCTGTCGACCACAAGTTGCGCTTCGCAGACAAGACATGCTCCCACGCGGAACCTTTACCCTCTTCTCTGAGAGCGCGAATGATGTCTCCGCGTGCATTGCCAGTGAGTGAGTAACAAAACCATGCCCGAAGGGCGGGAGACAGGTCATGCAGCAGGGATTCATGAGAGGCCTTCCAGTGGGTGCCATACTCGTGGTCCTCGTCGAACGCTCCACGCTCTGTCGCGCAAGGGTACCAATGAATCGGCAATCCGGAGTTCCACAGTGCCTTGTATGCGATGAGATCGAGATTAACATTCCATTCGGTCTTGGTCTTTGCCGTCGCTCCCGCATTGAGTAGCAGGGCCCGCGTCCGTGTGCGCATCAGCTCGGGCTCGCGCAGGAATGCCGCAGCGACCACGCGTGCCGAACCCACCATCGAGATCACCACCGGTTCGGAGCTTGAACGCAGGATGCTCAGGAGCAGTTCGACGCCCGCCTGCTCTGACGGCGCACGATCGCGACAATTGTCCCCTTCATGTTTCAGCGGCTCAGAAGGACCAACGGCGATTGGAATTGTCCGACCAAGCAGGTAACTGAGTTGGACCACGGGGACAAAACCGGGATCTCGGGGAATATCGAATCCCTGCGGGGCCGCGTGCAGGAATCTCGTCGTTGTATCAAGGATGACTCCCCTGAGGTCGAGCTCCGGCAATGCCATCACCGTTGCAAGATCAAAGTGGTCGTCCGGATCCTGCGGAGGATGATAGAGATCGGTGATATGGACGAACGGGATTGTTACGGCCCCTATGAGTGCGTCGGCGCCCATACTATTGCATTTTCCTGATTCGTATTTCGATCCCTTTTTCGTCTTTGAGCAGGTTCATGAGAAGGGCAGTGTCGGTCTTTCCAAAGTGATAGGGATACAGAATCTTCGGTTGCATTCTCTTCGCGGCTTCGGCGACCATTTCGGGCGTCATGGTGTAAGGAAGATTCATCGGGAGAAAGGCAACATCAATTGTACCGAGCTTCGACATCTCGGGAATATTCTCCGTATCGCCGGCAGTGTAGATTCTTTTTCCGCCAAAAGTCAGGATGTACCCGCTCCCGGCTCCCTTTGCATGGTAGGGAACACCCTCGCTCCGCATATGAACGATATTGTATGCCGGCACGGCTTCGACTTTTATGCCGCTTATCGTTTGAGTTTCGCCGTTTTTCATGACGCTTCCACCGCGTACCTTCGGAAGACAGGCTTCGGTGCAAAGGATCTTCGTTTTATCACTTCGGAGTCCCTCGATTGCCGCACTGTCGAGGTGATCACCGTGCTCATGCGTGACGAGAATCAGGTCGGCCTTGGGCATTGTCGCAAAATCGGCGTATCGGCTGACAGGATCGATGTAGATGACCATACTCTTGAACCCGAACATCACCGAACCGTGGCCGAGAAAGGAGATGATGATGTTTCCTTCAGCTGACTTGAGCGTGTCACTCTCGTATTTCGGCTGGCCGAGGAGCGGCAACGCTACGACGGCCAACAGCAGCGCCGTGATGAGTGCGATTCGTTTCATGGGGCGACTCCTTTGAACATGAGAGAAACTGCATCCGTGAAAACAATTACAGTTCGATGGTCTTTGGATCCCGCTCTGTGTGCACGATTCTCCATTCCTGCTCGGCTGCATCAAAGTCCGCAATCTTCTCAAGCGGCATCTTGATGTACTTCCCGTGGCCAGTTGCAGCAACCACGCCGTCAGGAAGGAGGAGTTCTCCCGTTCCTTCAAAAAAACGGCTGGTATCGCTCGTAATTCTGCCAACCACGCGAAGCTCCTGGCCGAGAGGAATCGGTTTTTTGAATTTCGTCGCGAACTCCACCGTCACTCCCCATAGCATCTCCTTGTGCAGCACCATGATGGCTCGACCGATCGTCTCATCGAGAATTGCTGTGGTGATTCCGCCGTGGAGTCGCCCCGGGTAGCTCTGATGCTGATCTGACGGGGTGAAAACGCACACGAGCTCCTTGCTCTCCAGCTCGTAGAAGGAACTGTGCAATCCAAAGGGGTTTTTCAACCCGCAGACAAAACACATCTTGCTGTTCTGTTGCTTTCCGGTTACATGGTGGAGCAAGAGCGTGCCTCCTCTTGTCAGGTCGGTGCTGATGGTGTGTAGTGCGACGATGGGCTCTGTGCCGCAAAGGTAACGCAAATTGCGTGGAGTGTCAACAAAAGGGGGGCGACGATGAACACCAATGTACAGAGCACTCACATTACTTCAGCATTCGAAATTCGTTTGTTCATTATTCAGAATTCAAGATGAATCTCGAATAACGAACAAGGAATGGAGAATTTCGAAATTGCAGACTGTCAGCCCGGATCCAGACTCCACCGCCACACACGGCCGTCTTCAAGATCGATGACTTCTCCCAGGAACTTCATACCCACCTTCTGGAGAATTCTCGTCGATGCGTTTGTCTCAGGCAGAGTATGAGCGATGACGGAGTCGACTTCCGGAGACGACTGTGCGGCGTGAATGAGCATGGATGCCATCGCTGTCGCATAGCCCTTTCCTTCGAATACAGGGAATGTGAAGTAGGCAATCTCAACGCTTCTTTCCTTTGTCGGTGCTCCCTTGAATGCGCACGTGCCGACCATCTGTCTGGTGCTGGTGTCGATGGCGAGGTAACCGAACCACTTTGGATCTCCGCCGACCGTGGTCATGAGTTTCGTTGTTTGAGCGACCACGTCGAGGAGGATGCCGGCATTCTGACCCATCTGAACATTGTGGGAACGGCAGAATTGTTCGGTGTCAGTCTGCAGCAACCGAAGCGTTGCATGGCCGATATTGAGGAGATTGATTGTTTTCATGATGATCATGCCTGGGTTAGCGTATTGACTGAAATCGGCAACTCACTGACCGTGCGGTTCTCGAAGCCGGGCAGAAACGGAGTAAGGTGTTTCACATACGATGATCGTTAGTTCACATATCGCTCGTCAGATGGCTTCTGAGCGATTTTGGTGGCAGGAGGGGTAGGTACCCGGATTTTGGGCACTGGCTTGACAGCAACCTGAAGCGAAGACCGGGTCGTCCAAAAATAGACACACACAGCTCCCGCCACGCCGAAAGCCATGTCGATGTTGTTGACATCCTGTATATCCATCCCGGCTGCCCAGAGTCCGCTGCGAAGGGCGCCCAAACCGAATGCCAGGGCGAGCCATATCTCGATGCGGTGTGACTTCAGGGAGTGTTGTCTGTCGAAGTGTGCTGCAACCAGGAGGGAAAGTCCGGCGACGACGAAGATCCCGGCTTCAAGAGGCCGGAACACTGACATGTCGAAATCGCTCAGCGAGCGCCCCAGCAAATCAAGGATGAGCGCTGCGAATGGGATTCCGACGATGAAGCGATTCGATTTGAGGTGGGCAAGCATCTCGGCGGGCGTAATGTCCTTGTCTTGTTCCATGTTTTCTTCTCATCCCTCTATGAAGTGTCAAAGCCTGCCCCAATACCACTCCTGCCAAAGACCGCGGATGGCGACGTCTTGCGGCAAGCTTTTTCTCGCCCATATCTTCTCCGTGCAGTGAGGATGCCAGGCGTGTCTTAGCGTATCGCATTGGCGACCGGTGTCACGATGTTGTTGACCAGGACCTTTCCGTGGTCGACGGTCACCGTGTCAGCCTGCTTGATGGCACCGTATGATCTTCCGTTGACGATGAGTACATCACCGTCAATAACCACATCAGCATCGAGACAGGGAGTGAAGCGATAGAACGGCTTGTCGCTTGCGCTCTTGAGGAGTAGAGCGGGTGGCACGCTTGTCTTGAAGCAGTCTGTTACGATGATAACGTGGCTCCCGAGTTTTTCCTCAACGCGGCCCAGGAGGATGTTGTTTGACTTGTTGCAGGCTCCGAACTGGATCGCGACGCAAAAAACGATTCGTAGAAAACTCAGACGGTTCTTCATGACCGATTCTGTGTTGTGATGCTGAAGGATTTTGTGCCCACAACGAACTTGCGCCTTTGAGCAGGCGGGCAATGACGCAGAATAGTACGGAAATTCTCTGCAGCGCTCAAGCCGCTTGAGACTCACATCGCTATTCTTTACATTGGTCCATCGTCAGAAAGGACGGAGGGACCGCGTGCTCATACAGATTGCCACAACTTCACCCCCCTACATTGTCTCCCAGCAACGAGCCGCCGAAGAACTAAAACGCCGAATGGGCGAACGGCCCGCGGTCGCGCGCATGATCGACGCTGCCGCTGCCCGTTCGGGCATCGAAACCCGCGCCGTTGTCGTTCCGGATGCAGATCCGTCCGCCGCCACCCGCTTCTATTCCACGGATCCGGCCGCACCAGCGCCGGGTACAAGGGAGCGCATGCAACTGTACAAACAATGGGCAAATACGCTTTCGGTTGCCGCGGTGACTGATCTCCTTGTATCGACCGGCTATGCGCCATCGTCGATCAGCCGGCTGATCACGGTTTCGTGCACCGGATTTTCTGCACCGAACTTCGATCATCATCTTATCACAACGCTTGGTCTTCCGCCCGATGTTCAACGCACGCATATCGGTTTCATGGGGTGTGCCGCGGCGCTTGTCGGTTTTACATCCGTGTTTGAGTCATTGCGCGGGGCCGGCGCTGCGGAACGTACAACACTGCTTGTCTCCGTCGAGCTTTGCTCGCTCCATCTGCAAACAGAGCCGACACGCGACAATATTTTGGCCAACATGATTTTCGCTGACGGTTGCGGAGCTGCGCTGTTTTCCGCCTCGCACGACGTTCAGGCTAAAGCCCGCCTGGTTGGAACCTCTTCGCACATATTCCCTGCATCAGCGCAACTGATGGGATGGGAAATCGGGAATACCGGATTTGAGATGATGCTCTCTTCGGAATTGCCGGAGATCATTCTCCAACAAGCAGTGCCGGTAGCCAGACAGGTAATCGGGCGCATGGGGCTCGAGCCGGAGCGTATCCGTCACTGGGCCCTGCATCCCGGCGGGCGTGCGATCATTGACTCGCTTCAGAACGGACTTCGTCTGACCGATGAGCAAACTGATCCGTCCCGTGCCGTTCTTCGTCGGTACGGCAACATGTCGTCCGCGTCAATTCTCTTTGTCCTGAAAGAACTCTTTTCCCGTACGCGACTGCAAAAGGATGAGTGGCTCTGCGCGATTGCGTTCGGTCCCGGGCTGTCCATGGAACTGGCCTTCCTGAAAGGGATTTGATGCTGGGTCCACGCAGCACGTCCAGGGAAATCATGGACGATATGTCGATCAACGACGAACGGATCGACGCTGCCCTGGCGGAATTGAGTGTGATCAATCGTTTGCTCGGTGGCGACCGGGTTTCCACGTCGGGCATCAGACGAGCAACCGAGGCAATACCGATTGATCGTCCGCTCCAAATCCTCGACTGTGGAGCGGGAGGCTCGGACCTTGTTCACGCGTTGCGCGAGCTCGGACGACCGTTCCACGTTACAGCCCTTGATCTGAATTTCCGCGCCTGCCAATCTTCCCGGCCACGGATCTCGCCGATGAGCGTGGTTAACGCGTCGGCGCTCCGACTGCCGTTCTGCGATCGTTCATTCGATATCGTCCACGCCGCTCTGTTTTGTCATCATTTTACTGAGCCTGAACTTGACGGGTTGTTCGCCGAATGGTCACGAGTGGCCCGAGTGGGCATCGTCATCAATGATCTGCGAAGATCGGTCTGGGCATTCCTCGGCATCACGCTTCTGACGTCCCTGTTTTCACGCAGTTCGATGGTGCGACACGATGGGCCGCTATCCGTCCGACGCGGCTTTTTGAAGAAGGAACTATCCGAAATTGCTTCCAGACACGGATCGGTGACCATCACGCGCCATTGGGCGTTCCGCTGGCTGGTTTCCATTTCATTCCCCGAAGATCGCCATGGCCGAAAACAGGTATGACTGCGTGGTTATTGGAGGCGGGCCGGCCGGGGCAACTGTGGCACTCCAGTTGGCACGAGCGGGCTATTCCGTCTGCCTGGTGGAACGCCGGACATTTCCACGCGAGATCCTTTGTGGCGAATTCCTCTCACACGAGGTGGTCGGCATAACCCGCGACCTTGGCATCGAGAGTGAATTCCTTTCACTCGGCCCGGCTCGGATCTCGAGGTTCACGCTATGTCCAGATCGGGGACCGATGTTCTCCGAACTGCTCGGTTTTGCGGGATATGGCATGAAGCGTGGGGCGTTCGATGAGCTTCTGTTGAACACGGCAGCCAGGAACGGAGTGAAGCTGCTACAGCCGGCTGAAGCGGATGACATTCTTCGGAGTGCGGATGGTTTCGAGATTCATTGTCGAATGGACGGCGCACCATTGATACTTTACTCACGGTGGTGTATATGCGCGTACGGAAAGACTTCTCCGCTTGACAAGCGGTTGGGTCGACAGTGTGCAGGAGCACGCACACAGATGAACGGCATGAAGTTTCACGTGCCGTCGGAAGCGTTGGTCGGAATAGATGAGGACGAGATTCGGATTTTCGCCGGGCCCGGGATGTATTGCGGAGTCAACCATGTTGGAAACGGATTCGCAACGATTTGTTTCCTTGAGCGGCGATCGGGCGACGATGTTCCGCCTCGGGCACGCCTGCGTGAACTGATGAGGGCAAACCCGCACTTTGCTGATGTCATGGGCGGGTCTGGAATTGCGACGGCAGAACGTGCACAAGTCTATGGGACAGGCAACATCTTTTTCGGTGCGCGAAATCTCGTTGAGAACGGAATCTTCATGATAGGCGATGCAGGCAGGGTGATTTCGCCGCTGGCAGGTGATGGCATCAGCATGGCGATGCAAAGTGCTCATATGCTGGGGCGGCTTTTTCTGGATGCCCGCAGTTCAACTCCCGATGAGCGTGCTCTGGAGGCGGAGTATCGCAGGCGATGGGAGCTCATGTTCAATTCTCGCATACGCGCCGCAGCCGCATTGCAGCGCATCGTGCTTTCGACTCCGCTCCGCCGCTTCGGGGTCGCTCTGCTGTCACTCTCTCCTTCCTTGCTCCGGTCGGCTATCAGTCTGACACGCGGGCCGTCGTTGAACCAGACTGACTGAAGCAACCTTCACATCTCTCCAAGAATTATCGTCGGATTCTGATCATACACGTGTATCGGCCGTAGGCATAAAACGGGGCGGCTTGCGATGCTTCGTGGCCTGCTCGAACGCGTAGGCAAGTTTGATCAGTGTAGGCTCGCTCCACGCCCGCCCGAAGAAGGAAATCCCGACGGGAAGTCCGAATACGAACCCCGCGGGAACTGTGATGTGCGGATACCCCGCTACCGCGGCGGCCGTTGAGCTGCTGCACAGAAAATGATCGCCCGTCACAAGATCGCTGACCCATGCCGGACCCTCGGTTGGCGCGAGCAGGGCATCGAGTTTGTACTTGTCCATGATTGCATCGATCCCTTCTGCCCTGGACAGACGGAGGTTTTTTTCGCGAGCATCTATGTACTCCTTGTCGGTGAGCGGTCCGCGTGCTTCTGCTTTTATGAAGGTATCCTGACCAAAGTATGCAAGTTCGGTCTTCCTATTCCGCCCGTTGAATTCGATGATCTCCTTGAGCGAATGCACCGGAGCGTTCGGGCCGAGGCGTGCAAGATACGCGTTCAGATCGGCCTTGAGATCGTACTGAAGAACGGTTCCTTCTGCCTTACCCAGCTGTCCGAGAGCATCAATGTCTGCCGGATCTATGATGACCGCACCGCTCTTTTTCATCGCCTCGAAGGCATCATTCATCAGCGCATCGACATCATCGTGGAATCCAAAGTACCGTCTCACGACGCCGAGCCTCGCCCCTTGAAGCCCTTTTGAGTCAAGGAATTGTGTATAGTCCGCGAACGATTTCCCCCGGCTCTCCGACGTCGCGTTATCCTGCGGATCAATGGCCGCCATTGCGCTCAGAAGTGCCGCCGCGTCACTGACAGTTCGTGTCATCGGACCTGCAGTGTCCTGTGTATGAGAGATGGGGATGATGCCCGACCTGCTCACAAGTCCGACCGTCGGTTTGATACCGACGATACCATTGATCGACGAAGGACTGACGACGGATCCATCTGTTTCCGTCCCGATCCCCACCGCACAGAGGTTTGCAGCAACGGCCGCCCCGGTTCCCGAACTTGATCCGGAGCAATTGCGGTCGAGAGCGTACGGGTTCCTCGTCAAGCCGCCACGTCCGCTCCATCCGCTGGTGGAGCGGCTTGCCCGTATGTTTGCCCATTCGCTGAGGTTTGTTTTGCCGAGGATAATTGCGCCTGCCGCACGCAGTCGCTGGACGAGAAAGGAGTCAGCCGGAGGTTTCGAGCCGACCAGCGCGAGCGATCCGGCTGTTGTCGACATCCGGTCGGCAGTGTCGATGTTATCCTTGATGAGGACGGGTATGCCGTGCATCGGTCCGCGCGGTCCTTTTGCCTTTCGCTCCTTGTCGAGTTCATCGGCAATCTTCAGCGCATCGGGGTTGAGCTCGATTATGCTGTTGAGAGCGGGGCCCTTTTTGTCGATTGCTGCGATGCGGGCCAGGTATTTTTGCGTGATTATGTGGGCGGTGTATTTTCCGGTACTCATTCCTTTCTGCAGCTCTGCGACTGTGACCTCGTCCAATTCGAAGGACTTGATTTCAGGAGAAGAGAGGGGAGAGGGGGAGATTTCCTTTGCTCCGGCCTCCTGCGGGAACGCTGCGATGGCTATTCCGCCCGTCAAGCCTGTCTTGAGGAAGTTTCGGCGATTCAGATAACCGGAGCCGGAGTTAACTTTTTCGTCAGGGAACATGACTTGACCTCCTCAGGGAAGTGGGAAGAAGCGTTCAGGCCTTTTTCAATTCTACTTGATTCTTACCAGGGAGACCAGGTAACTCCCTGCGAAGCCGGAGACCAGTCCGACAGCGGCACCAATCACAAACTCGAAAGGCCACAGATTGTGGTTCGTGGGATCCTGGATTGTCTCTACGAGCACTCTCGCGAGAACGGACAATCCAAAACCTGCCGCCACGAAACAAGCTGTGCGGTACTTTGACAGACTGCTAAACAATGCGGGCAATCCTCCGGCGATCATGCCCGCGACCATCCATTGTCCCAGAAACCCCGGGCTCGTCAGATCAAGACTATCGTACGGAACAGGCCAGAGTGGCAGTCCTCCCGCCATGAATCCCCCAAAGACCGTAGCGACAGTCCAGCGGTCGCGATAGGTCACATTTTCTGAATTGATGCCTGGCATCGCTTCCTCCAAAAAGAAGACAATTTAAAAGACCGATGTCACTCCATGTCTTTCGCGCAAAACCCCGGTCAACCACATCGGGGGCGAACGCAGCAAACGCAAAGATTTTGATCCTCAGCGAAAAATAGGTTTCTCTGCCGTCTTTGCGGCTTTGCGTGAGTTGTTGTTGAGACAACCTCTACTCTGTCCGTGTGGCAAGGGCATTCACAATCGCTTCAATGAGATCCGTTTTGCGGTACGGCTTGCGAATGCTCGCGGCGAATCCGAAGTCGCGCGGCGCCGAGATGACAGGATCTTCGGAGTACCCGCTTGAAGCGATCACGCAGACATTCTGTTTCAATTCCACAAGCCTGGTCAATGTTTCTTTTCCCCCCATCCCTCCGGGTATTGTGAGGTCGACCAAGACCATGTCAAACGGATTTCCTTCCGTACTTGCTCTCGAGAAGTATTCGATCGCTTCCGCACCGTCGCGGGCGGTTTGGACGGCGTAGCCAAGATCGGTCAGCATCTCCTCCAGGATTTCACGGATATGTTCCTCGTCGTCCATGACAAGGACCCGTCCGTGTCCGACGAAATCTGTTACAGATACTGTGCTGCCCGCGGACACAGCGCCGTGTTCCGCGGGGAAGAAGACGTGGAATGTTGAGCCTTTCCCCGGTTCTGATTCCACTACGATGGTGCCTTCGTGCCGTTTCACAATTGACCAGCAAGTGGCGAGCCCGAGGCCGCTCCCCGTATGTTTGGTGGTAAAGAACGGATCGAATATTTTCTGGAGATACTCCTTTGGAATGCCGATGCCGTGATCTTTGATCGAGATCCGAATGTAGCTGCCGTTGGGAAGTGCGATGCCCGAACCGGCATCGATGAGAACATTGGAGGCCGAGACCGCCAGCGAACCGCCATTCGGCATTGCATGCTTTGCGTTGATGACGATGTTGTCGATGACCTGGCCGACCTGGTTCGGGTCGTACATGCACGGCCAGAGATCGTCTGCGATTGAATAGTCGCATTTCACGTTTGAGCCGCTCAGGGCGAACTGGACCGTTTCCGACACGGTTCGGCCGATTTCGCCGGCCGTTTTGGCGGGAGCACCTCCTTTGGCAAACGTGATGAGCTGGCGTGAGAGGTCTCGTGCCCTGCCAAAGACATTCATGGCTTTGGAAAGCCGCTCGGAGGCTATTTGAATCTGGCCGGCATCGGCGCTCTTTTTTGCCAGCTCGATGTACCCAAAGATGCCGCTCAGAAGATTGTTGAAGTCGTGGGCGATACCGCCGGCGAGCAGACCAAGCGATTCAAGTTTCTGCGTTTGCTGAATCTGATTCTCGATTCTCGCCCGATCCCCTTCCATGCGTTTTCGCTCCGTGATATCACGCAGGATGCCTTCATGGTAGAGGATGGTACCCGCCTCATCGACCACGTGCCTTCCATGGTCTTCAACCCACACCTCTGATCCGTCTTTCTTCCTCAGACGAAAGACGGCCATTTCTTCATTCTTCTCCTCCAGCGCGGCACTGTCACGATCCTCTTCGTCAAAATACAGTTGCGACTTGATGTCGATCGCGAGGAGCTCCTCCTTGCTGTCGTATCCGAGTATCTTCACCATCGCCGGATTGACTTCGAGGAACTTTCCGTCGTGCGAGCTTCGGTACACGCCGTCCGGCATGGTCTCAATGAGATCGCGGTACTGTGCCTCGCTCTTTCGGAGGGCTTCATCTGCCTGCTTGCGTTCAGTGATGTCGCGAACAATGCTCATGAGAATGCGATCCTCACCCATGGTCATGCCTCGAGCATTCACTTCAACGGGAAATGTGGTGCCATCCCGCCGACGATGGAGTGTCTCAAATGAGAGGCCCGCCCGGTTCGCCTCATCTATCTGCTTCGCCAGCTCCGCCGTCGATTCCTGAGCACGTAAATCGCGGATGGACTTCATCATGAGGTCTTCGCGACCATAGCCATAGGCCTGTACAGCCGCATCGTTGGCCTCCAGAATCTGCCCGTCGCTCGCCCGAACAAACAGGATGATATCGCGCGTGTTCTGTGAAAGAAGCTGATACCGTTTGAGGGCTTCTTCTGACCGTTTGCGTTCCGTAATATCAAGGGCGGTGAATGTTACGCCATGAGACAAATCCGAAGGATCAATGGGCGTTGAGGAAAGCAGCACGTCGATGACCGACCCGTCTTTTCGCTTCCAGCGGGTTTCAACCGTACCGGTTCCCGTCTCTGCGATTTGACGGTACTTCTCCGTTCCGACGAATTCGAAGTCCTTCTCCGTGGGATAGAGGATTCTTGAACTCCTGCCAAGAAGTTCTTCCCGCTGATATCCGGTGATTTCGCAGAGTTTCGCGTTCGCCTCAGACAATACGCGATTGGTAACTGATCCTATCCCCACCGGTGCAGCCCGAAAGATACTCTTCATCCGGTTTTCGCTTTCGCGCAGAGCCTCTTCCGCCTTCTTACGCTCCGTGATGTCCCGGAAGAAGACGGTCATCCGGTTGGGCGCAGTTTGAAACGCATGGATCTCAAAAGCCCCATGAATGGTCCCCTCGTGATACGCGATCTGGTCGGTTGAATAACTCTCACCCGAAGCAGCGACGCGCCGATACGTTTCGGGAACTACGGTCTCCGAGAGTCCTGGAAACGCATCTTCAATCCGTTTTCCAAGGACGGCGGAATGATCAAAGTTGAGCATGCGGTTTGCGGAATTGTTCACCCCGTCAAGAATCAACTGCCCGTCCGCTTGCAGTGTGTACGAGTGTGCGCCAAAGGGAGCATGATCGATAATTGAGCGCATCCGTTCTTCGTTGTCGCGCAACGCCTCTTGCGCCCGCTTGCGTTCGGATATGTTGCGGCTGATAATTTGTATTGCTGGTTTCCCCTGATAGACGATCCGGTTCGCGATGGCACTCTGCCAGGAAAGACTCCCCGTCTTGTGTCGCAGGCGGTATTCGAATATGTCCGTGCTTGTATCCTGAGCCCGGATGAAGTCGCCCATGATTGTGCGTATTTTGTCAACATCATCGGGGTGATAGAGGGACTGGGTGATCTCCTGTGTATGAAAATCTTGGCTCGCATATCCGGTCTGCAACTCGAATGCCGGATTACAGAACAAGAATGTACCCGACAAGTCTGTCACAAGAACAATATCGGCGATGCCCTCGATCAGGGATCGATATCGTGATTCGCTGTCACGCAACGCCTCTTCCGCCTTCTTGCGCTCGGTGATGTCCAGAATATGCGCGATGGACATCAGCACGGTCCCGTCTGCCTTTATTGTCCACCGAGCCCGCACGAGGCCCCAGACGATGTGTCCGTCCTTGTGAATGTATCGTTTCTCGAACTCAGGCTCACTGAGATCGCCGGCAATCATCTTTTGTATCCACTGGTTTCCGCGCTCGACATCGTCAGGGTGGGTGATCCTGTTGATTGTCCCAGACAGGAGTTCCTCCCTGGTATAGCCAAACATTTGACAGAGGCAAGGATTCACTTCGACGTACGTACCGTCGGGGTGGATGATGCTCATGCCCGTTGGTGCATTATCGAAGGCGATGCGGAATTTCTCCTCATTCTCGCGGAGTGCTTCGTCTGCCCGTTTACGCTCGGTGATGTCGCGGGTGATGCCAAGCACTGCCGCTGTCCGCTGCTGATCGTCGAGCAGAGGGACCGCACTGGTTTCGAGCCACCGATGCGTACCCCGCAGGCCAACGACTTCAAATTCCAGGGTCCGGGAGGTCGGACCGCGGAGAGTATCGCGAAAGTATTTGAGGAAGTTGTCACGACAAGACGGAACAACATACTCTGCCAGGCTCTGCCGGCGGAGTTCTTCGAGCGACTCTGCTTCAAGCATCGCAAGCCCCGCCTGATTCATCTCGAGAACCTTGCCGTCGAGAGAGAGGACTTTAACGCATTCCGGCTCGGCATCGATGATGGTGCGCAGACGTGTTTCGCTTTCACGCAGCGCCCTCTCGACGTTTTTGCGTTCCGTGATGTTGCGCTGAATCCCCAGGTAGCCGATAATTCTTTTGTTCTCATCAACGATAGGGGTTGCCGATCCATCGATTTCGATCACACGGCCGTCTTTGTGCTTGTTGAGAAGTTCTCCTCTTACTTCCTGGCCGGAAGATATCGTTTTCCAAAATTGTTCGTATGTCTTCTCGTTCAGCAGGCCGCTCTTAAGAATGCGCGGCGTCTCTTTTCCAATCACCTCATCTCCTGTATACCCGTAGAGGTCACTGAAGCCGGGATTGACATACGTAAAAACACCTTCCCGGTCAGTTATGAATATCGCCTCGCCGGAGGTGTCGATCGCTTGTTTCAGTTTTGCGAGCGAAAGCTCGGATTGTTTTCGCGCTGTGATATCCCTGCACGCTACCATCCGCACCATCTTGCCGTGATAGTAAATCTGACTCGGAAATGCTTCGACTGTAAACGGGGTACCGTCGGCACGCAGAGCAGGAGTCTCAAAGCGTTCCCCTGATTCTGACGCAACATGTGCCCGGATGCCGTCGCGGGACTCAGGTGGCGCAAAAGCAAACAACGATTTGCCAAGGACTTGTTCACGGGCAATTCCGAACATTTGGCACATCGCATTATTCACTTCCAGGATCACACCTCCGTCATGGATCACGATTCCCTCAACTGTGGCGCCCCATAACTGGCGGAATTCGGATTCACTTTCCTGCAGTGTCTCCTCCGCCCGCTTGCGCTCAGTGATGTTGCGATATATCGATTGGTACGTACCGTTAGGCATTTTCTTCGATCGCATTTCGACGGGGATTTCCGTCCCGTCCGGGCGCACGATGGTTCTTTCGCTGACAACCATTTCACCTTTTTCAAGCAAATCAAAGCGCAGCGGTGTATGCTTCAGACTTTCCGGCGCAAAGAACGCTTTGCTTATGTGTTTGCCGAGGAGTTCTTTGCGACTCCGCCCTGTCATGGCGCACATGCATGAATTCGCCTCAATGATAATCCCCTCGGATGAACCGACAAGCACACCATCAACAGCGAGGTTGATCAGATTGCGGTATCGATCCCGGCTCTCGCGAAGCGTCTGTTCCGTCTGTTTTCGTTCATCGATGTCATGCACAAGGGCCAGGATGCGCTTTTCTCCTTCAACCTCCGTGGCGCAAAGCGAAGCTTCGACCCAGAACTTCGTTCCATTCGGTTTTTTGACCAACCACTCGAACCTCTGCGGCTTCCCGGACGAGGCGAGACGCATCCGGCGATGTAACTCTTTGATCGTGAATGGCGTCCCTCCGGCATTCAATCCGTCGATTTGCCCGTCCAGGATAGCTTTCTTCGAACGCAATCCGAACATTCGCAACGCCGCCTTGTTCACATCGACGATCTTGCCTGTGCCGCCGCTGAGGAGGAAGATGGCATCGCCGGCGGACTCAAGAAAACCGCGATACGTTGTGTGACTGGTGTGCCGAGCTTGTTTCGCCTCTTTGCGAGGCGTGACCTGTTTTCTGGCTCGTGGTTTCATAGCATTTCCTTTGATCTCTATCGCGATTGATACTCGAATCGGGTCTCCAATCCTTCAGCGCTGCTCGGCCCAACATAGACTGTGAACGCTCCCGGTTCGATCGTCCACTTCATGTCGCGATCGTAGAACTTGAGTTGCTCTGCATTCAGCGTGAATTGGACGCGCTTTGATTCGCCGGGAGCAAGGGTGACTTTCTGAAACCCTCTGAGTTCCTTGACCGGACGCGTCACACTGGCGACCTCGTCACGGACGTACAACTGAACGATCTCTTCTCCACCGCGATCTCCGGTGTTCTTCACCACGGCATGCACAAGTAGATTCCCGCCTTCCTTCAGAATCTTCGAACTCAGCTCCAACTGTGAATAGACAAACGATGAATAGCTGAGGCCGTATCCGAACGGAAAAAGCGGAGTGTTTTCAAGGTCAAGGTACTTTGAAGTGTAATGCACCGTATCGTTCGCCGGTCGTCCGCTGTTCTTATGGTTGTAGTAGATCGGAACCTGACCGGTTGCACGCGGAAATGAGGTTGTGAGTTTGCCGCTGGGGTTGTAGTCACCGAAAATAACATCCGCAATGGCATTGCCCGTTTCAACACCGAGGAACCAGGTTTCGAGGATCGCCGGAACGTGCTGTGCAATCCAGTCGATTGCCAGCGGTCGTCCGTTCATGAGCGCCACTACCAGCGGCTTGCCGGTTGCTAGCAACGCGCGGACAAGCTCTTCCTGGCTGCCGGGGAGTCCAAGAGAAGAACGGCTCGAAGCTTCGCCGCTCATCGTCTCGGCTTCACCGACTACTGCAATGACGACATCAGCTGCTCGTGCGGCAGCCAGTGCTTCAGCATATCCGTCGGTTGCCGGTTTCTCCAAATCACACCCGCGGGCGAAGACCACGCGGGCAGTTGTCCCGGCCTTTAATTTGATTCCGTCCAACACCGACACGACATCGTCCGGACTGCCGGCTGCGTGCCAGGAGCCGAGCGGATTCTTCTTGTCGTCGGCGAGCGGACCGATGACGGCGATTGTCTTGACGGACCCGGAAAGGGGGAGGAGACGGCCGGTGTTTTTCAGCAAGACGATGGAGCGTTGCGCCATTGCCCGGGCCGCTTCCCGATGGGAACTTGTAAGAAGGTCTCTCTTTTCCCGGTCGACATCGCAATTCTTATAGGGATTGTCAAACAGTCCGAGCCGGAACTTGGCGCGCAGAACCCGCCGCACAGCTTCGTTCAGTTCTGTCTCGCTCACACGTCCCTCTTTCACCAACGTCGCGAGGTGATCATGATACGCATTCGCCTCCATATCCATATCGATACCGGCTTTGAGGCCGAGTACGGCGGCGTCCTTGAGAGTTGCGGCAAGCCCGTGAGGGACAAGTTCGCCGATCGAATTCCAGTCGCTCACGACGAAACCGTTGAACTTCCATTCACCGCGCAGGATGTCGGTGAGGAGTTTTCGGTTCGCGCTGCTCGGCATTCCTGCGATTTCGTTGAATGAGCACATAAAGGAACCTGCTCCCGCATCCACAGCCGCCTTGAAAGGAGGAAGATAGATCTCCCGAAGGGTGCGTTCAGAGATGTCGACTGTGTTGTAGTCCCGCCCTCCTTCAGCGCCGCCGTACGCTGCAAAATGTTTGGCGCAGGCAAGGAGCGAGGTGGGGGAACGCAGGTCGTTCCCTTGCAGTCCCCGAACCCGGGCGGCGGCGATCGCAGCCCCCAGATACGGATCCTCACCGCCCCCCTCGGCGATGCGGCCCCAGCGGGGATCACGTGCGATATCGACCATGGGAGAAAAAGTCCAGTTGACGCCGGCCGCAGTTGCTTCGACGGCGGCGACCCGTTCTGATTTTTCTATGAGCTCAAGTTCCCAACTGCAGGAAGTCGCCAGAGGAATCGGGAATGTTGTGCGGAAGCCGTGAATGACGTCGAGTCCGAAGAGGAGGGGTATCTTCAGCCGCGTTTCCTCCACGGCGATGCGCTGCACTTCGCGCGTAGCCTTTGCGCCGGTAATATTGAGGAACGATCCGATCTTCCCCTGACGCAGGAGCGTTTCTCGCTCGGCGGACGATCTGCTATACTGAACGAGTTGTCCGACTTTTTCATCGGGCGTCATCAAGGCGATCAGGGAATCGGTGCGGTGATCGACGGATGTTTGAGCGCGGAGCGTGAACAGGGAGAGTGATACGGATGCGATGATCAGGATCGGACCGAGTTTCATCGGGGGAGCCCCGTAGTTAGTATGTGAATGACTTGTCCTTGAATACTTCCTTCCCCTCGAAGAGGGTGAGCAGGACTTTTGTCTTGCTGATCTCTGTGACCGGAATATCGAAGAGGTTTCTGTCGAGGACGATGAGGTCGGCCATTTTTCCCACCTCGATCGATCCGGTTGTTCGGTCGAGGAAGTTTGCATAGGCCCCATTGATCGTGAAGCTGGCGATCATCTGGTCGAGCGTGACCCGCTCGGCCGGCCACAAGACTTCGTTCGGATCTGTCTGGTCCAGTTTGCATCGGGTCATACCGATCTGGATCGCATTGAGTGGGGTGCACGGAATGGTGACGGAATAATCGCTCGACGACGCGACGACGACACCGGCATCGAAAAAACTTTTCATCGGGTATTCCTCGTCGGCACGCTTCAGACCCAGGTAGGGCACCTGGATTTTGTAATAGTAGTCGTCTTTCATGAACCAGTACGGCTGAGGAATTGCGCAGACACCGAGTTTCTTGAACCGGGCAATGTCCAGCGGATCAACGAGCTGCAGGTGTGTGATCATGCCCCTCGAATCGTGTTTCCCGTTGACGCTTGCTGCAAACGCCATGGCGTCCAGCGTCATGGTGGTAGCGCCGTCGCCGATGGCGTGTACGTGAATCTGGAATCCGTTTCTATCGAGCTCGGCGCACATCGTGTTCAGGTCGGCCGGTTTCCACAAAGGCTCGCCCCTGAAATCCTTGATGTGCAGGTAGGGTTCTTTCAGGTACCCCGTGCTCCCCTCGACGACTCCATCGACGAACAATTTCGCTCCGGTGATCTGGAACCGCGGGTTCTTGTGTTTGTCCCTTTCCTGCACGAGACCAGCAACTTGCGCTGGTCCTCCTTTTGGATTGACATAGAGCGATCCACAAAATCGCATCGAGAGTCTCGACGCCTGACTGAGGTTCTCGTAGGCTTGAGTGTCACTTCCCCCGACGTCGAGCGATGCGGCGTGCGCTGTGGTGATGCCGAACGCCAGCGCCATGGTTTGATACGCCTCGAGTCCCTTGGTCATTTCCTCGGTGGTGTAGTCGGGGAACACTTTCGCGAGCAGATCCTCGGCACTTTCCCGGAGTGTTCCGGTGGGTTCTCCGGTTACAGGGTCATGCTCGATTACGCCTCCGGCAGGATTTGGCGTTTCCCGTGTGATGCCGGCAAGCTTGAGGGCTCGTGAATTCACCCATTTGGCATGGCCGCCATCGTCTGAGAACGACATCGGGATGTCACTCGCGATGTCATCGAGGAGTTTTTTGTCAGGCCCTGTCTTTGGGAAAAGGGTATTGCTCCATCCTCTGCCTCGTACGAATTTTGAATTCGGGTGCTGTTGGACAAACTCCCTGATCGTTTTCAGGTAGTACTGGAGTGTGGGCAGGCCTGTGAGATTGATCTCGAAGAAATGTTTGTATGCGCCGGTTGGATGGCAGTGGCTGTCGATGAACCCGGGGAGGATCATCTTTCCGGCGAGGTCGATCACTTTCGTGGATGGGCCGGTGAGCGCCGCCGCTCCGTCATCCGTCCCGACAAACTGGATCTTCCCGTTCTTGACTGCAACGGCAGTGCCATTGGATCGGGAATTGTCAACCGTGTAGACGTACCCATTGCGCAAGACAATGTCTGCAACGGGTGAAGCCGGATTCTGTTGAAACGCCGGGGACAATTCTGGGAACAGAATTATTGCGAGCGTCACAACAAGAGTCAAGTTCATCTGAATTCCCTCAACAGAAAAGGAGCCCCAAGGCCTGGTTTGATGAGCTGTTAGCGCGCCGCGTCAGAGCGCGATACCTGATTCCTATTGCAGTGCCTTCGATGCAACGTAAAGGTACCTCAGTGGTTCAGAGCCGGTGCTGACGATATAATGTTCCGTCATTGGCGGGCAGTACGCGACGACATTCGGCTTGAGGTTCAAGGACGGTTTCCCCGTAATTCGCATTTCGCCGGTGCCGGAAAAAACAACCAGGACTTCTTCGTATTTCTTTGTCGAGTGTTTCTGACCCGACTTTGATGGGGCTAGCGTCACGAGCCCGGATTCCATGCTTACACTTTTCGGCGGCCCGCCAAGGACTTCCTGATACTCGGACGAAGTCATTTTCAAGTCGATGACGACGGGGCTTGGCTTTGCCGGCACCGTTTGACCAATCGCAGTTTGGGCCGCAGTTGCAAGGGCACAGGCAAAGAGGAGGGCAAAACGTGTGAGGAATTGAGGAAGCCGGGTCATTTTCTGAAATCGCATGTCTATTTCCTGAGCAAGAAATGAAAGTTCGGAGATTTTTTGATATGAACCCCCGCCTGCCAATCTCCTTGAGATTTACAGGCGGGGGTATCGTTTGCTACAGAAGTTCGAACTGAGCAGTCAATAATGAGCGAGGATCTATAGCGTAATGAACTTTTCCGCTTTTGCCCCGCAGATCGGGCAGTCGTTTGCGGGCTTCCCGATCTCGATGTAACCGCATACGGTGCACAGATAGAACTCCACGTTTGTCAGATCCTTCCCCTGTTTCACCGCTTCGAGTGCCATAGCGTACAGTTTCGCGTGAACTGCCTCGGCTTCGACTGCATAAGCAAACATCCGCTTGGCTTTGTGTCCGTCCGTTTCCGCCTGCTGCAGCATCGGGGGGTACATCTTCGTGTATTCGTAGGTCTCGCCGTCGATGGCTGCCTGAAGATTCTGTGCCGTGGAGCCAACGCCATCAAGCGATTTGAAATGTCCTTCAGCGTGGATTTTCTCAGCCTCTGCGGTCAGGCGAAAGAGTTTCGCGATGTTCTTGAATCCATCCTGCTCGGCCTTCTTGGAAAAGCTGAGGTATTTCTGGTTCGCCTGGCTTTCGCCGGCGAAAGCTTCCTTTAAATTGTCGATCGTTGTTGTCATTGTGCTTCTCCCTGTTTGTTTGCTCTGTGAATGTGCTTCGGTGCGCAGTTAGGATCGTGTTAGCCAGATGCCATATTTCATCTCAAAAACAACTTGTCACTCCCGAACGTTATTGTCGGGAGTCCAGAAAGCGCCGCCTGGATTTCACGCCAAACGCCTGACGAGCTCGTCGTACCGGCGTGCTCATCATCGAGAGGACTCGCAATTCCTTGGTTCGCGCGTCGATCTAATCCTTCTCTGAGTTTCAGCAGTCCCCTCTGTGCGATCGCTTGTGCGCAAGGGAGAGGGGATGTCAGGGGTGTGTGCAATGATCTTCCATTTTACTCGTCAAGAGCACACACCCCTCGTTCCCCTCTCGCACCCCGCGTCCCTTCACACGAGAGGGGACGCATGATTCCTGGAGTCTTGGCCTGAATCCTTTCAGAAGATTGAACAGTCCCCTCAGTGCGGCTGCTTTTGTGTTGGGGAGAGTGGTTTGTCCCTTTTCAAGCTCTCACCAGGAAATAGTCTCTGCGTTAGAAACCAAGACAATCACTACTACGATAGATCTTTTTGAAGATGGCACCCGAGACATCGCGTCTGGGCAAAAATCAACTGGTTGCCAGAATTTTGTCAATCACCTGCAAATCATCGCTTGAGAAGGCCAGCTTCTTCAACGCTCCAACCGCGTCGTCCACCTGGGCAATGCTGCTCGCGCCAATAAGAGCGGAGGTAATCTGAGGATGCCTGAGTATCCACGCAAGCGCCATCTGGGCCAGCGTCTGACCGCGGGTCTGAGCGAGTTCATCCAGTCGACGGACCTTCGCGACCTTGTCATCCGTGATCTGATGAGGTCTGAGAAATCCATGCGGCTTGCCGGCCCTGGAGTCGGGCGGGATTCCGTTGAGGTACTTGTTTGTCAGCAGGCCTTGCGCGAGAGGGGAGAAGGGAATGCACCCTATCCCGTCCTCGTCGAGAGTGCGCAGCAAATCGCTTTCGACCCAACGGTTGAACATGTTGTAGACAGGCTGATGGATAAGGCACGGTGTCCCGAGATCCTGCAGAATCTGATGCGCTTTTCGCGTGAGGTCATGGGGATAGTTGGATATCCCGGCATAGAGTGCTTTGCCGCTCCGGACGGCCGTGTCGAGCGCCCCCATGGATTCTTCGAGCGGGGTTTCGGGATCGGTGCGATGATGGTAGAAGATATCGACATACTCCAGCCCCATACGCTTGAGGCTCTGGTCGAGGCTTGCGAGCATGTATTTTCGTGAACCCCATTCGCCGTACGGCCCAGGCCACATGAGGTAGCCGGCTTTCGTTGAAATGATCATCTCGTCGCGGAAGGGACGCAGATCATCGCGCAATATTCTGCCGAAGTTCTCTTCAGCGGAACCGGGGGGAGGGCCGTAGTTGTTTGCCAGATCGAAGTGCGTGATGCCGAGATCGAATGCGCGGCGGAGTATTGCTCGCATGTTCTCAAGTGTGTCCACGCCGCCAAAGTTGTGCCACAGTCCCAGCGAAATCGCCGGCAGCTTCAGTCCGCTGCGTCCACATCTGTTGTACTTCATTGAATCATATCGCGTTTCTGATGGAGCATAGTGTGTCATCGTTGTCTCCAACCCCTTCGATATTCAATATTCGAATGTTTGTGATTCATTATTCACCAAGGGCTACCGTCACGCAAGCGGCCGAGGACGTCGATGCCGCTCGCTCCAGCCCTCTCGACTGTACGAAAGAAATTGCAGACTTCAAATTGTCAATTTGCAGATTTGGAGGGAGCAGATTGGAGATTGCTGACCAGCGTAGGGATTCTCGAGTTCCTAAAAGTGATGCACTCCATCATTGTACTGCACACTGATGACGCTGATGCTAAATGATTTCCACTGAGTGTTCAAACTGTGATTATCTCGTATTTCTTCTGTGTTATCAGTGTGCCGTTTCCTTACACTCAGATGACACGGTTATGGCAAGTCCCCTCTTTCCCTTTCGGGCAGTCGTGAGATCCTAGCCTTTTTTCAAAGCTTCTTTGATTCTCTCCGGAGTCATGGGAAGCTGATAAAGCCGGACTCCGACCGCGTCATGGATGGCGTTGGCGATGAGGGCTCCCATGATGACGATCGCAGGTTCGCCGCCCCCCTGCGGATCGGCCCCCTTGTCGTCAAGAATGACAGTCTCTATCTTTGGCAGCCATGAGAATTTCGGTATCTCGTACGAATCGAAGTTGTGATTAAGAACCTCGGCACCTTTGAACTTCACCCGCTCTGTCAGCGCGTAGCCGAGCCCCATCATGATGCACCCCTCCATCTGGATCGTGGCACCTTCGGGGTTGATGACCAATCCCATGTCCTGAGCGCAGACGACTCTCTTGACACGTACGCCGCCTGTCGATTTGTTCACTTCAACCTCGGCGATCGATGCCACAAACGTCCCTGCGTCCACGCCGCAGGCCACGCCGAATCCCCGTCCGCTGGGTGACTTGGCTGGCTTCCATCCGAATTTCTCCGCGGCTGCCTTCAGGACTCCGAGCATCTTCTTGTTCGCCATGTTCTGCAGGCGAAATTTAACCGGATCCATTCCCGCCTTCTCCGCCATGATGTCGATCTGCATTTCTCGCGCATAGGAGTTTGTATTGTTCCCGGGCGCACGCCACGGGCCGGTGACGAACGGATGCGATCCCGGTGCTCCCACCCAGCTCGAGTTGTAAGCAATCGTGCTGTGGTTCGGAATGTCGTAGAACATCTGCGATCCCCGCTCGCCCGCAAAATAAACATGGTAATCCCAAAGACTGATCTTTCCCTTGTCGGTGATTCCCGATTTTATTTTCACCACCGCTGCCGGGCGGAAGGCATCGTAGAAGAACTCTTCTCTTCTGTTGTACGCCACCTGCACCGGTTTCCCCGTCAGCTTCGACAGCCGCGCGGCTTCGCCTGCCTGGAGGTTGCGCGTCTTCCCGCCAAAGCCGCCGCCAACAAACGGAGTGATCACTCTGACGTCTTCGGACGGGAAGCCGAGCTCTTTTGCGATCTCCTCTTTTGCGGTAAAAGGGTTCTGGGTCGAAGCCCACACGGTTGCTTTGCCCCCTACGACCTGAGCAACGGCCGTGTGCGGCTCCATCGGCGAATGCGCCACGTAGTCATTGAAATACGTGGCTTCGACAACTGTCTTTGCTCCGCTTTCTCCTGCCTGGAGGTTTCCATCCTTCGCGACCACTTTTCCCGCAGGAGCGACCTTCAGAAGGTGGTCGAAGATGTTCTTGTCGTCGAGATCGGTTTTCGGCGTATCATACTTCGCCTGAATTTTCGAGAGTGCGGCATCGGCAACATCAGGATGCGCATGCAGGACGGCGATGAAGTCCCCTTCTTTGATCACCTGCACGCCGTCCACCTGTTTCGCTTCGGAAATATCAGCGCTGACAAGTTTGGAGTCGTGGGCAGGCGGCCGGAGGATCCTGGCATGGAGCATACCGGGGAGCTGGATGTCGCCGGCGTATTTCGCCTTGCCGGTCACCTTCTCCTGCGCATCTCTCCGAACCAGCGACTTGTTCATGATCTTGAATTCGCCGGGTTTCTTGACGCTCACCGTTCCGGTGGGGCGGCGTTCGATCTTCTTTCCCTTGGCGAGCTGAGCGTACGAGACTTTGTTCTTCCTGTCGGCCGCATCGAGCACGAAACCGTTCTCCGCCGTAAGGCGGTCAATCGGGACTTTGAGATGTTCGGAGCCGAGTTCCAGCATGACTTGCCGCGCTTCTGCGCCGGCCTTACGCAGCGAAGGTCCGAAGGAGCGCGTCGACAACGAGCCGAACGTCCCCATGTCCCATGGACACAAGTCTGTGTCGCCCATGACCATGTCCACAGACTCGAGCGGCACATCAAGTTCATCCGCGAGCATTTGTCCGAGCGAAGTGACGACGCCCTGGCCCATTTCGATCTTTCCCACATAACATGAAACGCGTCCATCCTCACCGATTTTCAGGAATGCATTGAAGTCGGTAGGAACTCCACGTTGTGGTCTCCCTTGTCTCTCCTGGCCTGCGAACAGTGAATCTCCAATGGTGAAGAGGAGGAAGATGCCGCCTCCTGCCGATTTGAAGAAATCGCGTCGGGTGAGATCATTGCCGGATGGCTGTTCGAGAAACTCGAGGCCTGTGTGTTCATCGTTGTTCATCTCAGAGCCCTCCTCTCAGGTCTTTGGCGGCTGCGTGAATCGCCTGCACGATACGAGGATGCGCTCCGCAGCGACAGAAGTTGTCGTCCATCCCTTCGACGATCTCCGCATCCGACGGCTGCGGATGTTTCTTGAGCAGGGAGTATGCGTTCATGATCATGCCCGGTGTGCAGTAGCCGCATTGAAGGGCGTCGTGGTCCATAAACGCTTTCTGCAAGGGGTGGAGTTTTCCGTCCTTCGAGAGTCCTTCGATGGTGACAACCTCCGTGTTGTGCACGTACTTGAGGGGGGTAGAGCATGATCGAACTGCAAGCTCGTTGACGAGGACAGTGCACGCCCCGCAGAAGCTCTCGCCGCAACCGAATTTCGTCCCCGTCAACCCCAAATCGGTCCGGAGAACCCACAGAAGCATGCGATCTGTGTCGGCGGTCAGTTGCACGGATTTGCCGTTGAGTTTGAATTGGATGGTCTCTGTCATGATGTACTCCTCGATCTTGAAATAAACCACGAAGACACAAAGAGTGAAACTACCACGAAGGTCTATTCTTCCGGGCGTTGGCCTCTCAATCGCTTGGTAGGATTACTCCTGTTCCTGCTTTTTGAACCCGCAGGACAGACCTCCGAGTACTCTGAACGCATCACCAAGGTCTTCCCAAATGTACTATTTCCTCATCAAACCTCAAGGCTGGTAGTGCGGAGCCAGCTTCTCTTGTTCACGGAAAAAGGTCGCGGCGTCACCAATGGTAAATTGTTGCCCGGACGGTGATTAGAGCGAAAGGGAGGAAGTGCAACCTGTCGGGAGATATGACCGCGAGAGGATCTCGCCCCTCAGGATGCAGCTAGGGATTGTGGGTGACAACGATCTTGAGAGCTATCAGGAGAAGGACGATTCCTCCCAGGATTTGACCATGCTTGCCGAGCTTGCTTCCGGCCCGCTCGCCCAGCAAGATCGCGAGTGTCGAGAGCGCCAGTGTAATGAGTCCGATAACGACGCTTGGATACCAGACGGAAATCCGGAGTGCGGCGAGTCCGAGTCCGACAGCGAGTGCATCGATGCTTGTGGCGGTTGAAAGCGTCACGAGGGTCCATCCGCGACTGGGGTCATTTGCCGACCGCGTGTCGGGGGGCTCGTTCGCGGATCGGATCATACGTATGGCCACGAATGCAAGAAGGCCGGCAGCGATCCAGTGATCGAACAACTTGATGTAAGGCTCGATCCGGGTCCCAATGGCCCAGCCGGCAACCGGCATCAGGAACTGAAAGAGGCCGAAGTGGAATGCGATACGGAACTTTGCACGCGTGTTGCCGAGATGACCTGCTGCGCTCAACGCCAGCGCGACGGCCATTGCGTCAAGAGACAGTGAAAACGCAAGGATGAGGCTTTCGAGATTGCTCATTGTAGCGCTCAGTCTATTTCAAAATCCGAAATACGAAATGCTAAATCCCAATCAAATTCGAGGCGCTGAACTCGAAGCACGAAAAACGAAATCCGAAACAAATCCGATGCTCGAAATCATAGATCAGCAGGTTCATGGCTTCACCTGCCTGCCCGCCCCGCATTTCGCCGCGTCAACTTTGTTTTTCGGATCTAGAATTTGTTTCGTGTTTCCTGCCTGCCGGCAGGCGATATTCGGATTTCTCCGCCAAAGGTGGATCCCTGCCGGCCTCAAGAACTCAATGCGGCGGGCTGGCGCCTCCGGCGGAGGATTTGGCCCGGGAGTCACTTAAGCCATTTCCCGTACAGCTCCGGTCGTCGGTCACGCAGAAAAAGTTTCTGTGCATGTGATCGTTCGATCATACTCAGGTCGAGATCGCAGAAGAGTATCTCCTCGCGTCCCTTTCCTGCGCGTGCAATGACTCGTCCGTCGGGATCGCAGACGAACGACTCGCCTCCGAATTCCAGCTTCGGCTCCTTGCCGACACGATTGCAGAGCGCGGTGAAATATCCGTTCTGGAACGCCGCGACACGCATCTCGGCTTCGTACAGTCCCTCGGGCCACTCGTCAACAGCCCCTGCCTGTGGAATAACGACAATCTGGGCGCCTGCGAGGGCCAGTGCGCGCATGTATTCCGGGTAATGCCGGTCATAGCAGATGGCGACACCAACTCTGCCGAATTCCGTGCCGTAGACCGGCGCTCCGCTGTCACCCGGCGCATAGTATCCCTTCTCGTGAAAGCATGTGTAGTCGGTCACATGAATCATGCGCGTTCTGCCCAGTAACGCTCCGTCGCTCGCAATGACCGGCGACGTATCGTATGTTCGTTCTCCATCCCGCTCGAAAAGATTGAGAACGAACGCTGTGCGGTATTTCCGGGCGAGCGTTTGGAAGGCTTCAGTTGTCGGACCGGGAATGGCCTCGGCCAGGTCAGCGACATTGCCGGATGCTATCTCCTGCGGATAGAAGGGCTCAAAGGCGAGCTCGGCAAAGCAAATAAGTTGGGCACCTTGCCTGGCGGCTTCTTCCGCTGCCTGCAGGCCCTTTCGGACATTGGCTGCTTTGTCGTTGGTTGCGCGTTGCTGAATCAAAGCTATTCTCATCAGGTCCCTTTCATTCCGATTTTGTGGGAGTGAATTGGGAAACTCGCTCCCAGATACAGTCGCAATCCATAGTAGCAATGAATGAGGAAAGAGTAAAACAGAAAACAGCCTGCAGCGGGCAGCAGGCAGACTAATCTCGGAATGTTCGCGACCGAGGACAGGAAGCAGCCGGCGGTAAGCAGCAGGCGGAAGGACCACGGGATGTTCACGATCGTGATATGTGTGGTGACGCCGGATTTGTCCTGTCGTTTCGTTTGGTTTTTTGGTACTATTCCATACGCTGTCAACGAATGTGGAACAATCCAGACTTGACCCTCACTATGGCCGATTTTGAAGTAGCTGTAATCGGTGCCGGAGTTGTTGGCCTGGCGGTTGCCGCCCGGCTTTCGGAAAAACATCCCAACCTGCTCATCCTCGAGAAGAACGAAAAGTACGGCATGGAGACTTCCAGCCGGAACAGCGAGGTGATTCACGCCGGCATTTACTACAATCCGGGTTCGCTCAAAGCCACGCTCTGTGTCGAGGGGCGGGACGAGCTTTATGCGATCTGCAGGAAGCACGACGTGGGGCATAACCGGATCACGAAGCTCATTACGGCGACGAATGAGCGTGAGATGAAGATTCTCGAAGAGACATTGCAGATCGGGAGGAAGAACGGCGTTCCCCTTGAGATGCTCACGAAGGAACAGACGTTGAAGCTTGAACCACACATCAATACGGTCGGGTCGATCTTTTCGCCGACGACTGGTATTGTTAGCGCACACGAGCTGATGGATTGTTACTATCGAATCGCAGTCAACAATGGAGTCACAGTGCAGCATCATTGCGAAGTAGTGGGAATTGAGAAGAGTGGGGGAGAGTATGCGATCACGGTGAGCGAAGGGGGGCAGCGATCCACGTTCACGAGTGAGAAGGTGATCAATTCCGCGGGCCTTTATTCTGATCGTGTTGCAGCGCTGGCGGGCATCGATATCGACAAAGCCGGGTATCGCATGGTGTATGCGAAAGGGTCGTATTTCTCTGTCGTCTCCTCCAAGGCAAAACTTGTCTCACGGCTCGTATACCCGGTTCCCAACAAGGAAACGCTCGGTGTCCACGTTGTCATCGATACCGGCGGGCGCCTCCGCATGGGTCCTGACACGGATTACATGGACGAGCTGAACACCGACTATTCGGTGGCGGAATCGAAACGAGCGGTGTTCGCAGAGTCCGTGCGAAAAATCCTTCCTTCCATTACGGATGAGGACATTGTACCCGACATGAGCGGCATCAGACCCAAGCTGCAGCGAAAAGGGGAGCCGGAGAAAGATTGGGTCATCGTGCATGAAAAGGAGAGGGGGTTGGAGGGCTTCATTAACCTGATCGGTATGGAATCTCCTGCGCTGACTGCTTCCGCTGCGATAGCGAGGTATGTTGAAAAACTCCTCTTGTAGTCCGCATACACGCTTCGATACCGCTTGTGAATCTTCATAAGTAGACCACCCTGTTCAAACAACACGGTTGGGCGGGGCTCATGAACGGGAATGAATGGTGAGGGAGGAAGCGAGGCCCCCATGCTCGTCGGGAGATCTCCCAACCTCGCTTGAATAATCCTCAGTTCACCAAAGATCAGCCAGAGTCAAGAAACGATGGGCGGACAACAAGGTGTAGGATCCAAGGACTGAGAACCGAGTTTGCCAAGCGAATTCTATCTCTCTTCTTGATACCTTTGCGAAGATGCGATATATTGGATTCAGAAGGAGAAATCAATGTCCCAACTGGTATTGAGAAGCGATAGGCCGATTCAAAGTAGGCAAAAGAAACTGATCGCATTTGGCTGGTATGGAGGAAAATTCAGCCACTTAGATTGGCTTCTGCCACTTCTCCCCGAATCCGTTCACTACTGTGAACCATTTGGAGGGTCGGCAGCTGTTCTCCTTAATAAAAGGCCTTCACCGGTCGAAACATACAATGACGTTGACGGAGAAGTAGTTAATTTCTTTAAGGTCCTACGGAAGGAAAAAGAGAAACTTATTTATTCAATTGGAATGACTCCGTTTTCTCGCGAGGAGTTTCAAATCGCGATAGAGTCTAATGGCAACGGGAGAGATCTCTCCGAGATCGAGAGAGCAAGGAGGTTCTTCGTACGAGCCCGACAAGTCAGAACTGGACTTGCTCAGACTGCGTCCGTTGGAAGATGGGCGAATTGCCTCGCAACTTCTCGGGCCGGGATGGCTGGTGCAGTGTCCAGATGGTTGGGCAGCGTTGAAGCTTTGGAGTATATCGCATCAAGGCTTCTCCGAGTTCAGATTGAAAACGATCATGCGCTCGATGTCATTCGGCGATACGACAGCAAAGAGACATTATTCTATTGTGATCCCCCGTATCCTCACGAATCAAGGGGAGATTCCAAGGCTTATGGTTTCGAAATGAAAGATGGGGACCACGAAAGGCTAGCGGCTCTTCTGAAAACGGTCAAGGGAAAGGTGGCGGTCTCTGGATACAAGTGTGAATTGATGGATCGACTATACAAGGGTTGGCATGTTCATACAGCTAGAACGAAGAAGGCACTGTCTATTAAGGCTGACCGAACTGAAGTGTTGTGGACAAACTACAGATGGCCAAAAAAGTAGAATACGTATCTTTCTCACAAGAGTGTGTTGACTTCTTGAATCTCCGGTGGACCGAAATGGAAGCTCTCCGGACCGAGGGAGGTATAGTAGAGCCGTTAATAAGCGAACACCAGAAGCTGAAGGAAGACATAAGTGCTTGTCTAAGAAGCTCCACGAAAACGTACCGATACGTTTTGCCAACCCAGGTCCTCTGCAAGTGTGTGGATCCCAATCTTGACTGTCGTTCAATCCAAAAATCGTTTGACTCGCCTGGCTCTTTTGATGCTAGAAGCATAGCGCACGAAGTGATCGTTCCATTTGACGTCAGGAATCATAAAGTCCTCGGTGGCTCTACTGAGCCATATGTGAACAACCCATTGCGCTGCGACTCAATCACCGACAAGAACAGGTCCAATCAGAAGAACAAAGTGGATTGGGACAGACTTGTGGGAGTGTTGGGAACGGTTCAGGAAAAGGACGACTCAAAGTTTACCAAAGTGATTTTTGATCAGATTCTGTTCATCATTTACAGTATGCTTGACGACGTGAAGGTGACTTATCCGGTGCCCAACAGGATAAGCCTCTCGAGCACACTGAATGTGATGGCAGAATTCCTAACCGCAAGATCAGGCGGGGATAGATTGGAAGCCCTCGTGACAGCTCTCTTTCGCGTGATGGGTAAGGCTTTCAACTTGTACGATGAAGTCCGCCGTCAAACGGTGAACGTAGCAGACGTTTCATCAGGGATGGCGGGTGACATCGAATGTTGCAGGCAAGGAAAGATAGTTCTCATCGTTGAGGTCAAAGACAGGACATTGACGTTGGTGCAGTTGGATACTAAATTAGCGACGGCGCGATCAAAGAAAATCAATGAACTAATGTTCTTGGCCCAGGGTGGGATTGAGATCTCAGAAGTCAATGCGGTCGAACAGCGAATTGCGCACGAATTTGGGAGCGGTCAGAACGTCTATGTTACAGATATCGTTGCGTTCGCGAAAAGCATACTTATCCTTCTTGGTGAAACCGGAAGGGTGGAGTATCTTCACGAAGTTGGGAGGGAACTTGATTGGGCGTCTTCTCCAATCCCCCACAGAAAAGCTTGGGCAAGTCTGCTTCTACAATCTTGAGGTTCCGTAACAACGTGCAGTTCTTTCGCCTCTCGAATTCTCCCACCCAGTATTCCCCAGAATCATCGTGACAATTCCTCTGATTTTCCTGGTCTTGTTCCTGCTCTACCTTGTCTACGAACGCGTAGTCTTGAATAAGTTGCGCCGCTCGATTCCGTTGGTGATTGCAGTAACCGGGACCCGTGGCAAATCCAGCGTGGTCCGCATGCTTGCCTCAGTATTGCGCGAAGATGGCCGCCGCGTGCTTGCGAAAACGACAGGTTCGCAGGCCCAGCTTGTGCTTCCGGATGGATCGATACAGGATATCCCGCGGCGCGGGGTCGTCTCGATTCTCGAGCAGAAAAAAATCCTGAAGAAAGCGGCAGATCTGAACGTGGACTACGTCGTCGTGGAAATCATGAGCATCCGCCCCGAAAACCATCTCGTCGAAGCGCAGCAAATTCTCAAACCCGATATCGTTGTGGTGACAAACGTCCGGCGGGACCATGTCGAGGCAATGGGCGAAACCGGGCCGGAGATCGCAAGCGTGTTTACGAAGGCGCTTCCCCGCGGCTCCTCGGTCTATGTTCCGGAAGAGTATGCGCCTCTTTTTCTTTCCTCGCAGGAAGGCCCGATCGTGGTACGTGTCCTGCCAGTCGCAAAGGAAAACACCCGACTGGGTGCAACTGAGTTCGCCGAGAACATGGATCTTGTGACGGCAGTTTCGAAAGATCTCGGCGTGGCGGATGAAGTACTGGCGCGAGGCATGGAGAATGTCCCCTACGACATCGGAAAGCTGAGAATCTGGAAACACAAGGTCAGCGGCAAGACCGTTTTTCTCGTGAATGCTTTCGCTGCGAATGACCCTGATTCGACGATGATAATCTATGATCAAGTTGCTCGGGCCCTGTCGGCCGCGCCGTCATCGTTTTCCGGGCTTCTCAATCTCCGGCATGACCGGGCCGACAGGACGATACAATGGATCGAATCGCTGCACGAAGGTGCGGCATCACGTTTCAAGAGGATCTATGCGATTGACGGTCATGCCAACGTTCTCAGAAGAAACATACATTCGGTAACCGTGCTCCCGCATTCCGATGCGAAGAAACTCACCGACGCCGTGACTGAAACAATGGAGGAAGGGGGAGTCCTTTTCGGGTTCGGAAACATCGGTGGGATGGGACATGCATTGGTTGATCACTGGCAGCACGTAGGTGAAGAATATGGACACTGAGCTGATCTTTGTCGCACTTCTGGCGTCCCTTCTTTTTGCCGGAATCACGGGATTTTATCCGGGGGGAATCATCGTCCCGAGCTATCTCGTCTTGTTCATCAATCAGCCAACCCGATTACTTGGAACAATCGCCGCTGCACTGCTCACCTATGCCTGTTACAAGATCGCGTCGCGATACCTCATCATTTTCGGAAAAAGAATGTTCGTCTTCATGGTGCTGACCGGAGCAGTCTGGACGTTCTGCTGGATTCAATTCTTTCCGTTGCTGTATCCTGCCGCGCTTCAATTCAGAGTCATTGGCTGGGTCGTGCCCGGACTGATCGCGAATAATTTCCAGCGCCAGGGGATCCTTCCGACCTCGGCGGGTATTGTGACCGTCACCGTGGCTGTTTACCTGATCGGCAGGATTTTTGGGATGGTCGGCTGAATCGTGACTGAATCGCCAGGCACACGGCCCCGCAGTTTTTCACTTGCTCCAAATCATCGCGCGCTGCTACTCCTGACGCTGGTGAGTCTCGCCGCGTTCGCGCTCGCAAAACTCTTTTCCACGGAGCGAGTCTTGGGAGGGGCCGGAGCAGGAGGAACTGCGGCCGCAACGATGGAGCGGGCAATTTCTGTAGTCCGCGAAGAGTTTGTTTCATGCGGCGGCCGATTCGACGATGCCATCGATCCGAATCATACCTCCCTGATCGGTGAAGAATATACAGGACTCACCTCGACGCTTGGCAGCCTCGAGGCGAAGCGAACCACGACAAATCCGAATACTGCCGCGCTGCTCGTCCAACTGCTAAGGGAAGCGGGCGTCAGTGCAGGCGACACAATCGCTGTGGGGTGCTCGGGTTCGTTTCCGGCTCTCGCTGTGGCCACGTTGTCGGCGGCGAAGGCCATGGGTGTCTATCCCGTTGTGATCCTTTCGATTGGGGCGTCATCGTTTGGAGCTACAAGAGTCGACCAGACGCTCCTTGACATCTACGAGCTGGTCAGACGCCGCACTGACCTCAATTTCCCTGCTGCGGCGGTGTCGCTCGGGGGTGCGAACGATTCCGGTTCGGACTTTGAGCCTGAAATCAGGAACAAATTGATCGAGAAGATCCAAATGTCAGGTATCCCGTTTCTGAACGAACCCGACCTTTCGAAGAATGTCGACGAGCGTATGCGCATATATTTCGGACCGTCCTCGAAAAGAAGAATTGCCGCGTTCGTGAACATCGGAGGCAGTTATGCGGACATGGGAACGAATCCTCTGATTCTTAATCTCGAGCCGGGGGTGAATACGCATATGACAGTTCCTTCGGATGAAAGGACGCATGGAGTTGTTTTTGCGATGTCCAAGCACCATATTCCAGTAGTCCACCTCCTGCATATCAAGGGGCTGGCTCTTGCATACGGTCTCCCGTGGGATCCAATTCCTCTGCCGCCCGTCTCGGGAGGCGGGATTTTCCTGGTGCATTCCGTTGCCTCCCGATCTGAATGGATACTCGCGGTGGCGTACTTCATTTCGGTTACTCTGATTGTTGCTTACTACAGAAAAGCCTTTTTTCGAAAATATTCCTGAAGGATACTGCCATGAAATGTCTCTCCTGTGTCATTCTGTGTATGATCCTGGCAGGGTTGGTGATGTCACCGGCCCAGGCACAAAAACAGACGGTCAGGCTTGATCAGCCGGTGCTTCTCACGTCGTGCGGTCAGAGTCCCGGTCCCCTGAAGATCAAGGTATTCTTCGGCCGATTGAATATGGACTATGTGTACAACACGGTTGCGTCTGTGAACGATCTCGCAGCGAAAAAGAAAGAAGGAAAGCCCTTCAAGTCCCTCATCATTGTCACAGGGGCGAGCCTGAAGGGAATGGGGGCAGCCAAAGTATCCATGGAAGATGAGATCGATCGGATCAAGAAGCTGATCGCAGAAGCGAAGAAGCAGGGGATCAAGATCGTGGGCGCCCACGTCGAAGGGATGGAGCGTCGGTCGCAGGGAGCTTCGCCCGGCGACAACTCTGATGAACTCTCCATCGATGCAGTCTGTCCGCAGTCGGATCTTCTCCTCGTTCGAAAAGACGGGGATGAAGACAAACGGTTCACCGCTATCTCCACAGGAAAAAAGATCCCTCTCGTGACGTTCGAGAAAAACATGGAACTCTCTGACGTCCTGAAAAACCTCTACCAGAAGTAGCGTATGGATCTCACAACATATGCCCTGATCATTCTCGGCGTCATGGTGCTGGCGTACGCCGTCGCCAAACTCTTGAAGCTCTCGACCGAAATCTCGATGTTCATCGCCGCCGTTGCGGGGTGCGTCGCGGGAGGATTTGGGATCTCTCCCCGGCACATCGCCGAAGGGGCGATGACGTATCTCGACATCAACCTGATTTTCATCACCGCCACGCTGTTCATGAATATTCTGAAAGAGTCGGGCGGCGTTGCCTTTGTGGTCCGGGCGATGTTCAGGCGGTTCCGTCATCAGCGCGCAATCCTCCTTGTCCTTTTAACGATCTTGCTCCTGATCCCGGGAGCGCTGACCGGAGCCGGAAGCGTCACCGTTCTCATTACCGGCGGCATGGTATCCACCGTATTGCTCGGGCTCGGAGTGCCGAAGGTGAAGACTGCCGCGATTGTCTTTATTCTTGCCGGACTGAGCGCCGCGGCCCCTCCGATAAGCCTTTGGGCCATGATGACGGCAGCGGGCGTGAACATGCCGTATGTCGGGTTCTTCTGGCCGTTGATGCTCCCCTGTCTCATTGCTGGTTTGATATCGATCTTCTACCTCGGATGGAAAGGAGCTCCCGCCGATCTCGACAAAGCGCTGGATGAACTGCCGATGCCGCCTGCCGGGATGAACTGGTTGAAGATTATACTGCCCTTCGTTGTATTTCTCGGCCTGATTTTCATAGGCAGGACGTGGCCTCATTCCACGGTTGTCACAGGCCTTCCGCTGATGTTTCTCTGTGCGGCGCTGACGTCCTACATCCTCTCGCCGCAGAAGATCCACTTCCTGCAGATTTCCCGCCGGACGATCGAACAGCTGCTGCCGCTTCTCGGCACATTGACGTGTGTTGGGATTCTTGTTCAGATCATGACACTCACCGGTGTCCGGGGCTTGCTTGCAGTGACCACGGTGACGTTGCCGATCGCAGTCGTCTATGCGTCACTCTTCATCGTGCTTCCGGTGTCCGAGGCAGTGTTGATGTGGGGCGCCGCGCCGGTGATCGGCGTTCCGCTTGTTCTGCTCTTTAATACGATGGGCCTGAACCCCATCGTCGCCCTTGCAGGAATGAGCATCATTTGGCCGCTCGGTGATGCACTGCCGCCCACAGCAATCATCGGAAGACTGACAATTGACGTCACCGGGTACGACGGTCCGTACAGTCAGTTCCTCAAAGCGTGTCTCGTTCCGGCGATAATCATGATGGTGATCGGCACACTGATGGTCGTTTACAGTAAGCAGCTTGGTTTCCTTACGGGTCTCTAGGTCTAGATTCAGATTTGTCATAGCCGCAGGAATTCTTATGGAACTTATTGTATCAGTCATTTACTACGCACTCGTTGGCTTTGTGAGCGCCTTGATGATCTACAATCTGATCAACACAAAGGAATGGCAGAAGGAGATCCTCTACGTCATCGTCCTGATTCCTTTCCTCCTCCGACTTTTCATGGTGAAGTGAGCCTCGCATGAACGCTTCGATTCGAAAGATCATTGTGTGTTCTGCGGGAATAGTCCTGCTCGTTCTTTCGGGCATGGATTTCTATCAGAGCAGACGCCTCAAGGAGCCGGTCGTCATCGGAAACGGCGTGACGAGGGTGCAGAAGCTGAGCAGCTATTTCCCTGCGATCGAGGGGACAGCGAATGACTGCAACATCTATGTGCTCGAAGGAAAGGAACCGGGCGCGACGCTCTGCATCCTCGGCGGGACACATGCTGAGGAACCGGCGGGGCGGCTTGCCGCTTGGCTCTTCGCCGAAAACGCTGTGATGCAAAAGGGGCGGCTCATCGTCGTTCTGAGCGCCAACCGCAGCGCAACCACGGTCACCCGCGTCGGAGGCGCGTATCCGCCTGTGTTCACTATTCCGGCCCCGTGGGGCGGTCAGACGTTTCGTATGGGCGACCGGTGGTCAAATCCGCTCGACCAATGGCCCGATCCCGAAGTGTATATTCATTATCCCAGCGGGCAATATCTTGCCTATATGGACGGTCGCAATCTGAACCGCTGCTGGCCGGGCCGGCCGAACGGAACGCTGACTGAGAAAACCACCTATGCTTTTCTCGAGATGATCAGGCAGGAGAAAGTCGACATTGTCATCGACTTGCACGAAGCGGAGCTGCAATACCCGGTGATCAGCACGATTGTGGCACATGAAAAAGGCCAGGAACTTGCCACCATTGTCTCGATGACCCTGACGGACATGGAAGGATTCAAGATGGGGATGGA
Organism: Ignavibacteriales bacterium; assembly: GCA_026390595.1. NCBI lineage: Bacteria > Pseudomonadati > Ignavibacteriota > Ignavibacteria > Ignavibacteriales > Ignavibacteriales bacterium. Next base: position 117,830 of record JAPLFQ010000022.1, on the reverse strand, counting down.
GTTTTCTCCAAAGAACCTCCATGGTCTTTCACACCGCGAGATCGGGGATCACTCAGACGCCATTTCGCTGCTGTTCGAAGCCCCCGAGCCGTTTCTCGACGCCACGAGGGGTAAGACGACAACGGAACAATTGTTGACCGGAAAAGATGACTTTGTTGTGAAGGCCGGCAAGCATGGACTCCTGTTCGAGAAGATCGATGAGAATGGCTGGCCAATCGATGTTCGGGTGGGAAGGCACACATCAGCCGTTCTGCAGACGATGGCCAGCTGGACGGAAGCCCATCCGGAGAAGCCCATGGTATGCGGCGAAGTGCCGCGCTACGCCGAAGTAATCGAAAAGGGAATCGGCGCGTTCCTCCATAACCCGGCGCTGGCCAAACCGGATCGTCTGATGTTTGAATGAGAAGATAGTTCAACTCGGGACTCAACTCGATAACACCGAAAGGAAACAATAATGAAACTCCTCACGCACCCAAGGCATCGGAAACTCCTGGTGCTTCTGTTCTCGCTGCTGTTTGTGGCGATCTGCTCGCAGACTCTCGCGCAGCAGAAAAAGCAAATTGAAACCGATGAAGGATGCACGAGCATCATGGTGAGCCGGCTTGCTTCCACGGACGGGTCCGTCATGGTAGGACACACATGCGACGGCAACTACCGGACGTGGCTCAACATCGTGCCACACAAGAAACACGACAAGGGCGCGATGAAGAAGATCTACTGGGGCAACCTGCACACTGAATTTGTGACCGATATGCGCGGTAAGATCCTCAAGGGCGAGGTGCCCGACGTCGAAGAGACGTACTCATACGTGAATGTCGCGTATCCGTCCCTCAACGAGAAGCAATTGGGGTTCGGTGAAACTACCATCAACGGCCGCGATGAGCTGCGGAATGATGAAGGGTGGTTCCTGATCGAAGAGTTGCAGGCGATCGCTCTCGAACGCTGCACGACGGCCCGCGATGCCATCAAGCTGATGGGAAGCCTGGCCACGAAATACGGTTACGGAGATTGGGGAGAGTGTCTGACCGTTGCTGACACGAAGGAAGTCTGGCAGTTTGAAATCTTCGGCGGCGGTCCGGCAGAGAAAGGGGCGGTATGGGCTGCGGTCAGGATTCCCGATGGTCACATCGGAGTTTCCGCGAACATCCCGCGCATCAGTGACATCAACATCAACGACCCGGACAACTGCCTCGCCTCCGAAAACGTATTCTCCCTCGCAAAAGAGATGAAATGGTGGGACGGCAAAGAAACGTTCAAGTTCTGGAAGGCGTACAGCGGCAGGAAGCCGTTTTCAACCCGTGAGCTGTATGTTTTCAAGAGCTTTGCCCCATCGTTGAATATTTCGATGGAATCGGAAGAGCTTCCGTTCAGCATCAAGCCGGAGAAGAAGGTATCATTGCAGGATGTTTTGAAGATGTATGACGAGACGTACGAGGGGACTGAGAACGACATGCTCAAGAATTTCATGGTCCCGCGCTTTCAGCGCTCGCGGGAGGAATTCGTAAAGGACAGCATCGCAGGAAAGGCGCCCGAGATGGTCAAGAGTCCTGTGGGAAACCCCTGGATGAGTCGGGAACTGATGACGCTCCTGAACACCTTAAAGCCTGGTGCGGTGACTCCGACCCGGACGATTGCAATCGCGCGATGCTCCTATTCACAGGTTGTTCAGCTTCGCGGGTGGCTGCCAAATGAAATCGGCGGTGTGGCGTGGTTCTCATTTGATAATCCGGCTCAAAGTCCCCGGTTCCCGATCTTCGCGGGTGCCCTTGAGCTTCCAAAAAGCTTCGAGGTATGCGGCCAGCAGAGATATCGCGAAGATGCAGCGACGTGGTGGTTCCGTCGCGCGAACCGGCTGGCGACAATCATGTGGGGGAGGACACGACCCATCATGGAAAAAGCCGCAGCAGAGATTGAGCAGAAAGGTCTGTCGGATTTGCCGATGCTGGAACAACGCGTTCAGGAGATGCTGAAAAGCGATGGTTCGGAAGCGGGACACCAGAAGGTGCGGGAATTTCTGACTACGTACACCAACACGACCGCCCGGGCCGCTATGGTCCGCTGGTGGGAGCTGGGGGACCAGTTCTGGGGCATGTTCTCGGGGGGGTTCTAGGCGCCTCCTATCCACGCCCCAACTTCTACATTCGTAGTTCGTTAATCAACATTTGCTATGTAACCAAAGCCCACCTCGTAACGCGGGGTGGGCTTTGTGTTTAATTGTGAACTGTGAATGGTGAATTGACAATTGTCAATTAGTTATTGACGATTGACCATTATTTCGCCCAGAGGACCAATCCCAACTTCAGTGGATTCTCCAGGTCCTGATGCCGCGGCAGCACCCGAACGGTATGACCCAAACGTCCGCTCATGATGAGCTTATTGATGGCTACGAATTCGAATACGGTCCCCTTCGGCTTATCCGACGGCTTCATCAGCGCCACTTTCGGATTCTCGATTTCTCCCTGTGCGTTCAGGACACCATAGAAAAGCTCGACGGAGACGTCTTCGTGCTTGAGTTGTCCGACGTCGACATGAGCACGCACGGTAACAGACTCACCAACCTTGAGAGTCTTGTGGTTATCAACGAGCACGTCAAGGATTTTCAATCCGTGCCAATGCTCCCGCAGGCGTTCCTTCCAAACAGAGATCTCTTTGGCTCTGGCAAAGTTGTTCGATTTGAGTTCGTTCTCGCGATCGAGGGCTGGCAGGTACATTTTTTCCGTGTATTCCCTCACCATGCGATTCGTGTTGAATTCGGGTCCGATCGCCCTCATTGCCCCTTTCATTTTCGTGATCCATTGACGCGGCAAGTCGTCAGCGCCGCGTGAATAGAACAGGGGCACAATCTCCTTTTCCAGAAGATCGTAGAGCGCGTTCGATTCGATCTCATCCTGCATGTCTTCGTCAGCGTATTCCTCTCCCCGCCCGATCGCCCAGCCGGTGTGAACATTGTAGGCTTCATCCCACCAGCCGTCGAGAACGCTGAGATTGATGCCGCCATTGAAGGTCGCCTTCATGCCGCTCGTTCCGCTCGCTTCGAGAGGCCGGCGCGGTGTATTGAGCCAGATATCCACTCCCTGCAGCATGTACCGGGCGACAACCATGTCGTAGTCTTCGAGAAATACCATGCGCCGCCGCGCGCCTGGTCGGCGCTCAAAATGAACGATTTGGCGAATCAGATCTTTTCCTGGATTATCGTGGGGATGTGCTTTTCCTGCGAAAATAATCTGAACCGGACGGTCTTTGTCCGTAAGAATCTTGATGAGCCGCTCAGCGTCTTTGAGGATGAGCGTAGATCGTTTGTACGTCGCGAACCGGCGGGCGAAACCGATCGTCAGGGCCTGAGAATTCAGGACCTCTTCCGATTGGGCAACATCGGACGGCGGCGCGCCGCGCGCCTCAAGCTGGGCACGTAAACGCGCCCTAGCGAATGCAACAAGGCGTTCGCGCCTGCGCTCGTGCGTGCGCCACAATTCCTCATCCGGTATGTGGTGCACTCTGCTCCAGAGACCGTATTCGCCGGCATCCTCCCGCCACCGGGGACCAAGATAGCGGTCGTACAGTCCCGCTAATTCACGACTGATCCATGAAGGAGCATGAACACCGTTGGTAATCGAATGAATCGGGATCTCGTTCACCGGCAATCCAGGCCACACGTTTTGCCACATCTTGCGGGAGACGGTTCCGTGCAGCTTTGCAACTCCGTTGCTGCTCCCTGCCATCTTGAGCGCCAGCACCGTCATGCAGAACGCTTCCTGATCGTTGTTCGGGTCCTGCCTGCCAAGACCATGAAATTCCTTGGGGGCCAGTCCGAGGTCCCGATAATAGCGTCCGAGGTACTGCTCGATAAGCTCGGGCGTGAAGTAGTCATTGCCGGCAGGGACGGGTGTGTGTGTGGTGAACGCGAGCCCGGCAGTCGATGCTTCGCGTGCCTCTGCGAAAGAGAGTTTGTGAGTCTCCATTAGATCCCGGCATCGTTCGAGGCTGAGGAATGCAGAATGTCCTTCGTTCATGTGAAAAACGGCAGGGGAAAGTCCGAGCGCCTTCAGTGCCCGGTATCCTCCGATGCCCAGAAGAATCTCCTGTTTGATCCTCAGTTCACGATCCCCGCCATAGAGTTGATCCGTGATGTCCTGATCCTCTGTCCGGGAATTCATTGAGAAGTTCGTGTCCAGGAGGTACAGCGGAACGCGGCCTACCTGCACGCGCCATATCTGCGCGTAGACCGGCCGGTTGTCCAGATCGACGGAAATAATCAGCGGCTTGCCCTCTTTGTCACGCTCGAGGATAATTGGAAGCGTGAAGAAATCGTTCTCGGGATTTCGTTCCTGCTGCCAGCCATCCGCATTCAGGTACTGGCGGAAATATCCTTGTTGGTACAGCAAGCCAATACCGACAAGAGGCAATCCGAGATCGCTCGCGGACTTGAGGTGATCCCCCGAAAGGACTCCCAGCCCTCCTGAATAGTTCTGCAGGCACTCCGTAAGTCCGAACTCAGCCGAGAAGTAAGCGATCTGATTCGGAGGAATTTGAAAGTAGGCCTTGCGAAACCACGTGGAGCTCGTGTCGAGGTACTTTTTGTACCGTTCAAATCCGCGTTCAAGCTGGGCGAGCAATGCGTCGTCGCGTGAAGCCGAATTCAGCCGCTCCTGGCTGATCATGCCAAGCATCAACACCGGGTTGTGATTCGTTTTCTCCCACAGGTCGGGGTCAAGGCGAATGAGGAGTTCCATGAGATCGTGATCCCAAACCCAGAGGAGGTTATACGCGAGCTCGTGGAGTGATTCGAGTTCTTTCGGCAGGGAGGGAGCTACGGTGTACGTGTAGATCGGACGAGTCATTGGAATAGTTCCTCGAAGATGTTCACATGCGTTGGAAGGATGCCGGTGCGCGCATCGCAGGCTATACCATCAATATTGATGCCTGAGCAGTCTGGTCAGCAGTGAAACGATGTGGCAAGGTTAAGGAAGAAATCGGAGAAAAACCACACGCATAGAGGGGGGATTCGTCGATCGCGTTTCTGAGCCTAGGAATAATCAGAAATGACTGTGTTTACGTGCGCGTATGGAGCCATGAGGCTCCCTATGTGCACACACAGAGAACCCCAGAGCACGAAGATGATCCGCTAGTCCGGTGCTTTGGAACGTCAGGAACCCGGCCTATTTCTTCGCAGGTCCGTCAGTCGTGTCAGGCTCCGACAGCCGGTCGCGCTCCTTCTCAGCCCATCGTGCGACAAGATCAATTTCTTCTTTTGAAAGGGTTGAGTTCGGATGCATGATGCGATAGGGCTTAAGTGGCATCTGGTCAGTGGAGAGCTGCTCGGAAATATCGTCGAGCTTTCCTGACTGCCTGGTTCTCTTGTAGGTTCCCCAAACGGAGAAGTTCATGCTCGATCGGCCGTCTTTCACATCGCGTGCGACGAGCCACGACATGGGAGCGACATGGCTGTACCAAGGCCATGTGGTATTGTTCGTGTGGCAGTCGGTACATGAGCGATCGAGTACCGCTTTTATATCGGGAGGAACGTTCAGAGATGTGAAGATCGTCTTCGATTCATCGACGGGGGGATTGGACCGCTCTGGCTGGTAGACTTGAGCTGCCAGGAACAGAACGACAAGTCCGATGGCGATCCTCGTGAGCGTTTTGCGCATGGTCAAATCTCCGGGACGTGAGTTGATGAACGATTCAAAAAAGAAGAGCTGGTCTGATTCATCAGAAAACCCGCACTGCACCTACCGGCGATTCGATTTGTAGAATCCGATCAATCCATTCGTTGAGGAATCGTGGCTTGTGACCTGACCATCCCCGGTAAGCTCGGGCAGAATTGCCTTCGCGAGCTGCTTTCCCAGTTCAACACCCCATTGGTCAAAAGAGTTCACGTCCCAGATCACTCCCTGGACGAAAATCTTGTGCTCGTACATCGCGATGAGGGATCCGAGCGCTCGAGGCGTGAGTTTCTTGATCAGAATCGAGTTGGTCGGCCGATTGCCCGGAAAGACCTTGTGTGGAAGGAGTTTGGCGAGATCTTCCCCCTTCATCCCTGCGGATTCGAGCTCCTGGCGGGCCTCGCTCTTAGTTTTCCCGCGCATCAGGGCTTCGGTTTGGGCGAAGAAATTGGAGAGCAGAATGGCATGGTGCTCGCCGAGCGCGTTCTGCGATTGCACCGGGGCAATGAAGTCAACCGGTATCAGTTTCGTCCCCTGGTGGATGAGCTGGAAGAACGCATGCTGTCCGTTGGTCCCCGGTTCTCCCCAGATCACAGGACCTGTTGAATAGTCCACCCTGACTCCGTCGCGTCTGACCCCCTTGCCATTGCTCTCCATATCTCCCTGTTGGAGATACGCAGCGAACCTGTGGAGGTATTGATCGTACGCGATGATGGCGTGTGATTCTGCGCCGAAGAAATTGTTGTACCAAATTCCCAGCAAAGCAAGAATGGTGGGGATGTTCTTCTCGGGGGGAGCAGTGCGGAAATGGAGATCCATCTCGTGGGCGCCGGCGAGCAGATCTTCGAAATGGTCCATGCCGACATAGATAGCGATGGGAAGACCTATCGCTGACCACAGAGAATAGCGTCCGCCGACCCAATCCCAGAACTCAAACATGTTCTTTGTGTCGATGCCGAAGGCCGAGACCGCTTCGGCGTTCGTTGAGACAGCGACAAAGTGCTTCGCAACTGCCGAGGGGTCCTTCGCTTGATCGAGAAACCATTTCTTTGCCGACTGCGCGTTGACGAGAGTCTCCTGCGTCGTAAATGTCTTGGAGGCAATGATGAACAGCGTCGTCTCAGGGTTCAGTCTCTTCACTGTTTCGGCGATGTGCGTACCGTCGACATTGGAAACAAAATGCACCGAGATGCGCTGGTGGCCGTACGGCTTGAGGGCTTCGGTGACCATAACCGGTCCGAGGTCCGACCCGCCGATGCCGATATTGACGACGTCGGTGATCGGCTGCCCGGTGTATCCGGTCCACCGGCCGCTCCGGATTGTCTCCGTGAACTCACGCATATGAAGCAGAACCTTGTTCACAGACGGCATCACGTCGGTCCCGTCAACCAGGATCGGTGTGTTGGACCGGTTCCTGAGGGCGACGTGCAGAACGGCGCGCTTCTCCGTGGAGTTGATTTCCTCCCCCGCAAACATCTTCTCCGTCCACTCCTTCACCCCGGCTTCGCGGGCAAGCCCGAAGAGAAGCTCCATAGTCTTTTCGCTGATCCGGTTCTTCGAATAGTCGACGAGGAAGTCGTTCCATCTGATCGAAAACGCGTCGAATCGCCGGTGATCAGCGGCAAAAAGCTCACGCAGATGAATGGGCGCGATTTCTTTGTGATGAAGCTCGAGGGCTTTCCAGGAGGATGATGCGGTCAATGTTGACATTGCTGGTCCTTGCTGGCGAAGTGAATTCCGCCTTACTCGTAGAGGTCATTCGTGTCGGCGGCGGCGAGTTCCCTGAGGAAACCGCCGATCTTTTCTGTAGCCGCCTTCAGGTAACCGGCCCCTTTCTCTGCTGTTGCCCGCTTGGGGTTCCCAACACCGGTGTCGTCGGTCACTTTGGTCCACTGGCGCGGGGTCCAGACCCACCTCTCGCGCAGACCGTTCAGCCTGAACTTCCGCGCCTTTCCGTCGCCAGCCTGATCGAGAGGCAGGACGAGATTCGGGGCGATATTCAGCATGACACTCGTTTCCATTTCGCCCGCGTGATCGTCCGCTTCGTCAAAATATTTCTTCTGATCGACAATCTGCCACCAGTTGATTGTGCAAATGAACATCTCCAGGTTGCGCAGCTGGAGCTCGCGCACCATTTGCCTGAAATCGTTTCCGCCATGACTGTTCAGGATGACGAGCTTATGAATTCCCTGGCCTGAAAGCGAGTCAACAACGTCTCTCAGGATTGCAGCCTGAGTAGACGGATTCATGTTGATCGTGAGCTTGATATCCATCTGCCCCGTGTTGACGCCGTACGGTATGGTAGGAAGGACGATCACCTTTGCGCCTGCATCCCATGCGATCCTCGCCGATTCCGATGCGATGTAGTCGGACTCGATGATGTCCGTACCGTGGGGGAGATGATAATTATGAGCTTCAGTTGCCCCCCAGGGGAGAATCGCCAGCACGTACGGGGTTTCTTGTATTATTTTCCAGGGTGTTTCAGCGAGAATGTAGGATCGTCCGGGCATGGTTGTGTATTGTTGAATGTGGAGACGGCTCTTGAGATGGCTGCCTGCAATGTAGCCAAATGTCGTGCAAAACGAAATCGTCCGCGCGCCGCGATGGGATCACTTCTTTTTCGGCTCGAGAAATCGCTCCTGATACGTCGGGGCCTTGCCCGCCAGTGTCAGGAAGACATCCAGCGGCACAACTTCAAATTGCGGACTGAGCCTGTCGAGGATCCCTTTCACACGCTTCACGTTGCTGTATTCGCGTACGTGGATGAGAAGGAAGTAGGGACGCTTCGCGTTGATCTTCGCAAGTTCTTCCAAATCTGCTGCCGCCTCTGCCTCAGGCCGCTCGGGGGAGAGGTAGTAGTCGAAGGAAATAAACGGCTTGCCGTCCCTCACCGTGAACGTATAGGAAGGAGCATAGCCATTGATAAATCCGATCGCGTTCGGCATACCCTTATAGTACGCGTCGACAACATCTTTCGTGAGTTCGGTGTTCCCCTCCACCGTCGCTCCTTCGGAATAGTCCATGGTTTCGAACACCGAGAGATCAAGGACTGTCATGTCCTCGTTCGCTTTTGCAATCAATCCGGGAAGGAGTTTTGGCGGTACGGCTTTCGGATAGAGGTAACCCGGCCCGGAGAGGCATCCGATGAAATAGTCGTTCGGCGTCGCCACCGTATAAAAGTACTCCGCCATCGAAGGAGCCATCCAGACGTAATTCATCAGCACTTCCCACGCCATCGGTATTTCACCGCGGCCTGGTTCCAGCCATGCGCCAAGACCGATGCCGTCTGTCTGCACACAGGAGACATAAATCTTGTTCTCCGGTTTGTATGTTCTTCCGGCGACGAGTTTGTTGTTGTTGATGAACTTGAAACCCTGAGAGACAGGCACTTGGCTGGTGAAGCTCAGGTTGGGAAGCGTGTGCAGCCCCTCAACACGCAGTCCGAAATTCGATGTAAGCGTCACGAATTCCCTTTCGAGATCTTTCGCATACGAGTGCCAGCCCATGACCATCGACATGGGTTTCATCTCGCTGAGAATTCTGCGTGCGAGCTGGTATTCCGCCGTATCCGTGTGTCGGCATGAGAGGTCGTTGAAAAACGCCTGCTTGTTGACGCCGAAGTCGACGATGCCCGGCCTCATGATGCCCCCGTGCTCGCCTCCGAGCCACACGATGTAGTCCTTGCTGCAACGGCTTCCGTATTGCTCATACGCCCATGCGTAAATCTGAGCGTCCTTCTGCCCCGTGAACCTGCCGCGGAGATCGGCCGTCATTTTCAATCCAGCTTTTTCCACCATCGGAATCTGTTCTTCGCTGACGACCACAGATCGCTCCAGTCCCGCAACCGTGAAGGCGACGATGAGCGATGTCCTCACGGACTTGTCCCAGACGACGTAACCCTTGACATACTTCTTGAACGTCTGGAGCGCCGCCTGTTCATTCCGCAGCTCTGTGAATGTGAAGTTCCGCTTGTTCTTGAAGAAACTGAACACGTCCTCTGTATAGGTGAAATCCCAGCCGGGAGGATAGATGAAGTACAGGCGCGGGGCATCGGCATTTGCCAGCCCCTGGAGGCTGATGAGGAAGGCCTGCGTTGGGAGTTTCCCCTGGATTTCCCAGTTGTTCTCGAGCTTCATGAAGTACGATTCCTTCAATCCTGCTCTCTTGAGAACATATTTGACGGGGGGACCCGATGTGCGGGTTGATCGGGAGACGACGTACGTCAGCAGTTCTCCATCGCTCGAGAGTTCATAGGTGTGAACGGCGGAGATGGAACTCATGCCCTGGGATCCCCTGATCGAATACGATTCCTCGAGTTTCAGCACCTTGTTTGAATTCTCCCACGTGGCTTTGATGTGTCTCGTTCCGCCGACCGGCATTGAAAGACCCATGAAGACATTGGTAGGCCACACGCGGTTGTTGATCGGCACGGTGTTGAGTTTGCCGCCAACCTCGAGAGAGAGGGAGTCAAGAAACGACCGGCCGGTTCCCCACTTCTGCAGGATGACAAGGTGAGAAGCCTCCTGCCTGAGCTCAATCGAGAGGCTGGCATACAGGCCGATGTCGTCACTCATCTGCTGCACGAATGTCCACTTCCCGGTGAAGGCAGGGTTTCCCTGTCCGGCTCCCGGGATGGGGAGAAGCAGGGCGAGAAGGCACAAAGAGAATCGGAGCTTCATAGGATGCTTCCTTTCAATGCGCTAAGGTCTCAATGAGGGCTGGGAGAAAATCATGAGTGCATGAATGTCTGGATTTCCCGGCGGAATTCCGCATCTGAAGATATGAACGACCGGATGAGGTCGATGAGGATGTTCTGAAACCGCTGGCGTGTTTTTGCGAGAGAGTTCCAGGCGTCGCCCAACGGCATCGAGAGTTCGTTGGCGACGGCTTCGAGAGTGACGCGCTGATCTCCAGACCTGTCCTGGAGATCGAGCTTCATGAACAGCTCGGCATCCCGGCTCTTCCCTTCTGAGGCCAGCTTGTTATGCAGCTCTTCGACTGCCAGCGTGAGGAGGTTTCGCACCCATTCGTTGTTATAGTATTCGATTGCGGATTGATTCGGGGCTGTCTGATCCGCCAGAAACTCCTCCTCAGCGCCTACGATGTCAATGGTTGTCGGGGGGGCGATGACTTTTCTCGCAGCCGGAGTCGGCATGAACACATCAAGTCTTCCCCTGATGAATTCCCGCAACGACGTCTTACTGCCGTCGAACTTGGCGAAAAATATCCCCTCGTCAAGGAGCTTGAGAAAATTCAGCGTGATCGTCCATGCCTCCGTATGCGACAGTCGGTACTGGGCGCGGACATACTTGTATAACGGTTTCCAATGGGCAACGACAATGTGCTCGATGGCCTTCGCTCTCTCGGCGGGGTCACCGCGTTGAGCCGTCTGCACTATGGAGGGATTGCTGGTAGCTGGATTTCCGGCGGGCATATCGTTAGGAATTTTGGGAACTGAGAGTCGAAACCTGAAACAATGGAACACACCGTTGGCTGCATGGTAGATCTGACAGGTCTTTGAGACCTGTCAGATCTCACCAGCCTCCCTCGTCATCATCTCCAACTAGTCGTTTGAGAACCGTTTCATCGCGATAAGACCGATGAGCTTCGATATAGGACTGCTTCGATCCGAACCAGCTGAGCACCTCACGTCTTTTTAGGGTGGTGCTTTCATCTGAGATCAGCAATCTGTATGAAGAGTGAGGGTATTCCTCAAAGTTCTTATCAACTCCATGTCGCTGAGGATTCAGATGGATATAGAGAAGTAGTTGTATCAGGTACGCCTCAGTGGCAACCTCAATCCTGCGAAACGGTCCTTCAAACAAGCCTCCTGTCCGAAAGCATGCCTTGTTGATGGCCTTTGTGTAGCAGTTGAAGAAGTCAGAGAATGGCTTGGAGAGGTTCACGGGAACTTGCAGCGGAGCAATACTCTGCGAAGAGTCGCAAGTGTCTTTGAAACGAACGAGGAAGTGGAAATGATTCCGCAACAAGCAATATGCAAAGGTGTCAGCAATTCCACCTATGTACTCCTTGTAGCGATCCAAGAAGTAAGCATAGTTTCGCTCCTCGAAGAAGATGTATCCTTTGTTGTTGCCCCGGTTATAGATATGATAGAACTTACCCGACTCGAGTTTGACGATCTTCTGCAATGGTATCTCCGTCCTTGTAAAATCTGACAGGTCTGTGAGACCTGTCAGATCGACTCTACAGCATCTCCTTCAACTTGTCATAACCCGATCTGCTAACCTGGAGTTGCGTCCCGTCTTTCAGAATAGCCATCCGACTGTCTTTTGCGTAGAGCTCGAGACGCACCAGGCGATCGATGTTGAGGATGTACGACCGGTGGACGCGTACGAAACGCGCCGGATCGAGCAGCGCCTGAAGATCGGACAACCGCTGCTTCTTGAGATGGGTCTTGCCTTCTGACTTGATCGCGATGTAATCATCCTGAGCTTCAACATAGTCGATCTTCTCTGCGGGGATGACGAAGACGCGCGAGCCGTCGCGGATGAGAACCCGCTCAACAGTCTCTCCCTTTGGTCGTGCCGAGCTGATGATCTCCTGCTGGGGAGGAAACTGGCGCAGGTCGAGCTTTTCCTTGGCGCGTTCCAGCGCCTCATCAAATCGCTCCCTGCTGAAAGGTTTGAGCAAATAGTCGACGGCGTGAACCTCGAACGCCCTGACCGCATACTGCTCGTAGGCCGTGATGAAGATGACGACGATATCGGACTCGACGAGCTCAAGGACTTCGAACCCGTTCAGCTTCGGCATCTGAACGTCAAGAAAGAGAAGATCAGGTTTCAGCTCCGTGACCGCCTTGACGGCTTCAAATCCGTTCGAACACTCAGCCACAATCTCAATTTCTACGTGCTCGGCGAGGTACTCGCGAATGATACTGCGTGCCAGTTCCTCGTCATCAACGATTATAGCTCGTGTCGTGTCCATAGGTCTAGTAGTAAAGATAGCAAAAGAGATCGATTTCCGGCATCTCTTTCAGTCAATTCCGATTGCACATCTGGGAATTCTGCCTGCGGAAAGAAGGAGGATGGCTATAGCTGGACAGTAGATGGTGCAGTGACCGGAGCAGTTCGGCGGAACCCGGGGCTCGTCTGAGCCGGCAGCCACAGGTCCGAATGAAACATACCATCACTCTCGGACGTTTGCAGCTGCGCATCGTCTTTGTAAATTGCCCGGAGCCTCTTGCTGACATTCTCCAACCCGAGCCCCCCCTTGCTTTTCCTCGGGCGATCGGGATCTATCGGGTTTTCGATTCTCACGTGGAGAACGCTTCCCCGCCATTCAGCCTCAAGCGTGATCGTACCACCGTCGAGCATATGTGCGATTCCATGATGAACGGCATTTTCGATCAACGGTTGGAGGATCAGCGGCGGGACAACACAATCCCTGCAAACCTCTTCGATTTTCTGGACGATCTGGAGCCTGGAACCGTAGCGGATCTGTTCGATTTCGAGGAAGCTGAGGGACATCGACACTTCTTCCTCCAACCGAATGGACTCCTGAGCGCCGAGCCGCAGACTTTTCCGGAGAAAATCAGCGAGGCGGAGCGTCATCGCCCGAACAGCTGCAGGGTTTTGTGTCGCAAGAGCGCTGATGGAATTCAGGCTGTTGAAAAGGAAGTGCGGATTGATCTGTGCACGGAGCGCTTTGAGCTCTGCTTCCTGGGCGAAGATCCTCGACTGAAGCTCTCGTTGCTCCGAATCCTTCGAGGCCTCAAACGTAACGATGAGATAGTGAATAGCCACGGTCAGACTGTACATGATGAATCCAACGCCGATGAAGAGGGGAGCTTTGGCGAGCACATGAGGTCGCAGCGTCGGCAGAGAAAAAGCGTTCTGGAGGAACACGACCCAGGCGGCCGCGACCGCCACCCAGATCAGAATTGTCAGGATCCCGGCCAGCGCCTGCACGAGCAGCACGCGTGCAAACGGCGTTTTCTGCAGCGGGTACACTCTGCATACATACCATGATGACAGGCAGATAGCGCCGTACACCATGGTGAGTGGGATCGCGACGCCGAGCGCTTCAGTCCATGTGAAATCGTCGTGAGGCAACGCAAGCACCGCTGCCAGCATGATGCCGAACACCAGCCAGCCGAGCAGGTAGATGCTGATACGTTCCTGATGTGCGAGGATGGGGTGCATGGATCAGTTCTTGATCTCCACGCCGCCCATCACAGAATACCCTTTCACAATCAAGCGTTTGTTTGTGTCTGCCTGAGAAGGATGAGTCTTGTCCTCGAAACCGCCCAGCAGGGGAACCCCCTGCATGACGACGATCCAATTTTCGGGCACCCAGATTTCAATGCCGCCCATGATCGCGATCACGTGTAATTCCGCCTCACCTTCCTGAATGGAGGCTCTCCGCAAGTCGAGTTCACATCCCCCCATGATCGCCGTTGCTTCGCCGCCGCGAAAATCCTGCGAATCGTTCGAACGCTTGAACCCGCCCATCAGCGCAAACGCGTTGATCGTTGAGCTGCTGTCACCGACAGTGCTCATTCCGGGGAACCCATGGCGGCTCCGTGTCGGTCTCCAGATCAGGCTGGCGCCAAGTGCGACGAGGATCAACGGCCAGAGATCCCAGATGTTGAAGTAGAGAATGTCGAGCCGATCGAGGAACCAGAATGACCCCACGATGATCCAGAAAACACCCCATGCCTTCTGCGCAACGGTCTGGCTTTGCGCAACCCGCGAAGCACCATAGAAGGCAATCAGGATCGGCCAGTATCGCAGAATGTTGTGGGCGTACAGAATTCCAAGGTTCTCCAGGGTGTACAGGACACCCAGAAGGATGATGAAAACGCCGAGCATGAGTTGAAAGCTCATCTTGAAATTGTTTGTTGCCATGGTCTTATCCCTTTGATATGCGCCACTCGGCATGCGGTGTCACCGCTTTCCAGATGGCATTGATGCCGAAGCCGATCAGGAGAAGTGGCCAGGAGTTGTGAAAGGTCAATCCGAACATATGAAGAACCGAGACTAAAAGCCAGAGTCCGAAAAACATCCAGCCGAAGCCCTTCCGCCGTTCTGACGAATTCTCGCCCTGGAAGATTCTGACGAGTCCTAGAGCGACGATGATGAGGGGCCAAAAATGCGAGACTGGCTCGCCGATATAGATGACATGAAAATTATCGAGAAGAAAAGCAACGCCGACAGCAAGCAGAAGAATTCCTGCGATAAGTGATCCCCGGTACTGAGGGGATGAAGTGTAATCCATCGAAGTCTCCTTGATCTGTGTGTTCATTTCAAAGATACTTCAGCTGGAGCGGATAGTTTCGGCCTATTCGGTCAACGGAGGTTCTGCATCGGCGAACGGTGGAGAATACGGAGGGCTAGTGTGTGGAATTGATGTATTTTTGGTAGTCTTCCAGTGTGTCAATGTCGATATTCGCAGCGTCGAAGAGAATTGTCGCTACCCGGCTTGGATTCTTGTCGATAACCCGTTTTGCCCCACGGTCACCAGTAAGATCCATCAATTCCGGGAAGAGAGATCGTTTGAAGCAGGCCGGGACTCCGGAGGTCTGCTCGTATCCTGTGGCCGCGATGGGTCTCGAATCTGTGCAACCGGTGATAAGCCGGATGAGCAGCTCGGTGGTCACGAACGGCTGATCACAGAGCATGAGAAGACCGGCGTCAGAAGCTGGCGGCAGCGATTCAATTCCTTCTCTGATTGATGAGGAGATCCCTTCCTGCCAGGTGGAATTTACTACGATGTGAACGGGGAGGTCGTCGAGCTCGTGTCTCATCCGGTCGGATTCAAAGCCAACGACTGCAACGATCTCTGCGGGATGCGTCGCAAGCGCCGTCTCGGCGGCGTGGCGCAGGAGGCTCATTCCATGATACTGCAAAAGTTGCTTGGGCAATCCCAGGCGCGAAGAATTCCCCGCCGCGAGTATGATGATAGCAGTAGAGGAAGGATTCATTGGCTACAGGCAAATCAAAACATGAACGATCGTCATCCTGGGCGCCCGCCCGACTGAACGACGCAGTCGTTCGGGCGGGCAGTTCCGACGTCTTCTGTCGGGACGGAGTCGCAGGATGGCCAGCGTCGTTCCGCTGCATTGGGAATTCTCCTCCGACTCGGACATAAATCTATTCCTGCGTTTGCATTCCCATCTGCGCCCATTCCTCCCTGGAAGGACCGTAGACACCCGGCACCTTCAGGCCCGCCTGGCGCATGAGGACTGTCATTTGGGCGCGATGGTGTGTCTGGTGCAGAAGCAGCGAGGTGAGAGCCCCGCCGCGTTTCCACATCTCGCCGTACATCGGTATCTCGTCGTTGAGAGAAGCATCAGTCCAGGAGCGCCGCACGGCCTCCAAAACGGATTTAGAGCTGATGTCGTACGTCGACGCGATCTCGGCAGCAACCGTCGGCATTTCGGAATCTTCGGCGGGAGCGGTGACCTGTAAGCCCATCTTCGATCCCATCTCGCTCAGCGTGAGCACCAGGTGCCACGCAAGGAATCCCAGTGAGCGTCCTTCAGGAGTGACTCTCTGTTTGAGCGAATCATCCGTGAGAGTGCGAAGGATTTTCAAGGTTGCGCCGCTCTCGTACTCCCAGTCGAGCACGAAATCATCTATGGTTCTGTGCATAACTCCTCCTTATCGGTGACGGACGAACGAGCACGAGTGGGAGCTACTGTTTGATCTTGTCGAGGATTTTCTCCATCTCATCCATCACCCGGTTCATCTTCTTCATCGTCAATTCCAACGGCGCCGGTGTTGTCATGTCGACACCTGCCTTTTTTAAAAGGTCAATAGCGTAGTCCGATCCTCCTGCCGAGAGAAATTCAAGATACCGCTTGGTCGCAGCTTTGTCGCCGCCAAGGACCTGCTCTGAAAGCGCAGCAGACGCCGTGAAGGCCGTCGCATACTGATACACATAGAAGTTGTAGTAGAAGTGAGGTATGAAGGACCATTCTGATTTGATCTCATCATCGACGATGCAGACCCCCTTGTCGTGGCCGTAGTACTTCTTCGTTATCTGCATGTACAGGTCGTTGAGCGCGTCGCCGGTGATCGATTCGCCTTTCTCTGACATTTCGTGCATCCGGAGCTCGAACTCCGCGAACTGTGTTTGACGGAACACGGTCCCCTTGATCCCTTCCAGGTAGTTTCCAAGGAGCGACAGGCGCGCCTTGTCGTCGGTAATCGACTTCAGCATATAATCGATCAACAGCGCCTCGTTGAATGTGGAGGCGACCTCTGCAACAAAAATCGGATAATCGGCTGTGGGGTACGGCTGCGTCTTGTTTGAAAGGTAACTCTGCATCGTGTGACCCAGTTCGTGGGTTAACGTGCTCATGTCGTCGTACTTGTTGTTGTAGTTCAGCAGCATGTAGGGATGCACGTCGTACACCGATCCGTTTGAATATGCCCCTGACCGCTTGCCTTCCGTCGGATAGAAGTCGATCCACCGGCCCTTGAACGCTTGTTCGATGACAGACACGTACTCCTTGCCGAGCGGAGCAAGTGATGCCACGACGTTCTTCTCCGACTCTTCGATCGAGTATTTGAGGTCCACGCTGCTCAGCAGCGGTGCATAGAGGTCGTAGTAGTGCAATTCCTTGAGTCCGAGGATCCGCTTTCTGAGATTCAGATAGCGGTGAAATGTCGTCAGGTTGTTGTTGACGCCGTCCACAAGGCTGTGGTAGACTTTGACGGGGATATTGTTGGCGTCGAGCGCGCTCTCGAGGCTGGAGCCGTAGTTGCGTGCGCGGGCATAGAACATGTTCTTTTTCACCTCGGCATTTGTCTGAGTCCCGAATGTTCTGCGGAATTCATACAGCCTGCCAAAAAAGGCCGCGAACACCTTTTTCCTGTCCTCCTGATTGGGAACCGTGCGGTACAGCGAGAAGGCAGACTTGGAGAGTTTGACGGTTTCGCCGCTGCTCAGCTTCAGTTCCGGGTATGGAAAATCAGCGTCGGAGAAAACGCCATAGATGCTCGATGCGGCGTCGGACATGAGGCTGGCATCGGCAATGATCTTCTCCTCGCCGGCAGTGCCGGTGTGGGTTTTTCTGCGGAGGATATCATCCAGATAATGTCTGTAGACCGCCAGCTTTTTCTCCTGCTGAATGAATCCGTCGACGGTCTTCTTGTCGAGCCCAAGAATCTCAGGCTCGATATACGCCGCCTTTGCCGCGAAGTCCGACGAAACCTGTCTCACTTCCTGCTGCATCGCGAGGTACTTCGAGTCCCTGGTGTCCTGATCTGAGTTCATGCTCGCGTAACTGCCCAGCCGCGTCAGTTCTTTGGCGATGTGACTGACCTGTTCGAGGCACCCGAGAAGCTGCGACGGCGACTTACTCAACGTTCCTTTGAACTTCTCGATGGAAGGAACCTCTCCTGCTAAGAGCTGCTTTGCCTGCTTCCAGGCATCATCGCTGGGGTATACATGAGTGAGATCCCATTTATACTTGTCGGGGATCTTGGATCGGTCGCGCTCTTGTGAATACGACATATCGGGAACTGAGAGCGAGAGGGTCAGAAACGACACGGCAATGGCTGTGAACGGATGCATTGGATCACCTTTCTGAGGCGCGCATTGAGGGCTGAAATGTGAGTGAAATGATTTCATCGATAGTCTTGGCAAAGAACATACTGGAATGGTGACGGCCGATCAGGAACTCCCTGAATGTACGCGTTGCTGAAAGAAACGGCAAGGAGGATGTGGGGAGAAGAAATCGGGTCATCGGGTGATCTGCTCATCAGGAATTAGCTCGATAGTGTCAATTCCTGTTTTCTTTGGCTGTGCGTTGAGAAGCGGCGAATATTGCGAGGAGTTCATTGGCTTCGGAGAGCAAGGCTTCGACTCTTCTTTTTTCCACTACATCGGCTTCAATGAGTAGTTCCAGCCAAAAAACCGTTTCGTCAGCCTCTTCGATGGTTCAATGATGCGATGAACAGATCACTACAATGTCAGATCTTCGGATGGTCAGATGACCCGATGGTAAGATCTCCTGGTGTCCTCTATGCATGGATCGGCCCGCCATGCTCACGCAGAAAACCGCCTCGCCTGCCGTTCACAAATGCCAGAATCTCGGAGAGAATTGACAGAGCGATTTCCTCCGGTGATTCTGCCCCTATGTTGAGACCGACCGGTCCGTGTAGACGGTCGAGCTGTTTCCCCGTGGGGGTGAAACCCGACTCGCGAACTTTTTCAAGCAATTGCTCTGTTCTCTTCGACGGGCCGAGAATTCCGATATAAGGGGCCGGGGAAGGGAGAAGTGTCCGGAGAAGCTGGAGGTCGTGGGAGAAGTTGTGGGTCATGATCACAAGGACAGTATTTCCTTTGATTCTGACTTTCTCCGAGATTTCCTCCGGGCGGGAAAGTATGAGAGAGTCCGCATCTGGAAATCGTTCTTGTGTGATAGACGTGGGACGATGATCGATTACTGTGACGGTCCAGCCCAGTTCTTTGGCCATTCGTGCAAGCGGTACAGAGTCGGCCCCTGCGCCGATGATAACCAGCGGAAGGGGAGGGCGGATGACCTCGATGAGGGCCTCGACGGTGCCTTCCATGAACCGATATTCTTTGACAGCTGAATTTTTCGTTCGCAAAACTGTGAGGCAATCTTCCGTGATCGCTGCTGTCAGAGCGGGGTTCTTGATGTCTTCTGAGACGGAACCGTCTTCAAGAAGGAAGAGATGCGATCCGATCGTTGCCCTGAATTCACCTTCTACGCGGAATACGCTGGCGAGCACTCCAACTCTACCCGAATTCAGGCAGTCTGCGATTGATTTGAGATGGAATGATCGCATGCTCAGCGGGAGGGGCTCCAGCAATATCTGGATGACGCCGTTGCAGCCGAGGTTAAGTCCCCAGACATCGTTTTCAGGACCCGTGAGGTCATAGAGAACAGTGATCGCATCGTGGGAGTTCATGACTTTCTTTGCCCGCTCCGCGACGTCAGCCTCGAGGCAGCCGCTGCTGATTGCACCAATCGTTGTCCCGTCCTGACGAATGAGCATCCGTGCGCCGGGACGCCGGTAGGTTGATCCTCTCACGTCGACAATCGTGGCGAGCATCGCTTTCTCTTCGGCGAGTTTGGCGGCTTCGTACCCGCGCAGGATATCCCGGAGTTCTTTCATAGTCTCTTGCTCAGTATCTGTCGAGATCGTGTCCAACAACCACCCGTCCGGTGAATCCACCGTTCCGGATTCCCGCAAGGAGTTCTTCGTCGCTGGCTCCCATGCGGATAATGTGCGTGAGAACGAGCAGCTTTGGCTGAATGCGCATGGCCAGAGCCCCGAGCTCAATGTCGGAAGTGTGAAACTGCTGCATGTACTTCGGCCAGTCCTCTCCACCGGGCCTGGACTCGGGCTTGAGATGCGCCGATGAGTACACTTCATGAACAAGGACGTCAGCGCCTTCGGAGAAACCGACAAGGTCTTCGTTGTACCGCGTGTCTCCCGACATCACAACATGTCTGTCAGGCGTATCAATCCTATACGCATACGAGACCTGCCAGTTCCCGTGGGGGACCTTCATCGCGGTCACTCGCACTCCGACAGAATCATAGACCACGCCTGTATCGATTTCGTGGACAGACACCGCATAACCTTGTGGAGTCTGGTGCTCCAGGCCTTCGATGCGGATGGCGATATCTTCGGAGTATGCGGCGATGAGGTGGTCTGTCATTTTTTGCAGTCCCGGGGGGCCGTAAGCCTGGAGAGATTTCTTCCGACCCATGACCCACGATGTGAAAATCAAATCGGGATACCCGAGAGTATGATCACTGTGGAGGTGCGTGATGAACAACGCTGTGACGCCGTTGATGGGGAGCCCCGAAGCGCTAAGCTGTCTTTCAACTCCCGGCCCCGCATCAAAGAGAAAGACCTTATCACCGAGTACGACGGCAGCCGACGGGCCGGAAGCCCCTGGGTTCGGCCGGGGCATTCCAGTGCCGAGCATGACAACAATGGTTGTGTCCTGAGCTGCTCGCAGTGATTGCTGAGCCTCCAGGCCGGATATCGCGCCGCAGACAAACCCGGTCAGCAGCAGAACTGCGCCTGTAGCTTGCCGTAAGAATGCAGTGATCATAGTGTCAATAGAAAGAGAATTGCAGGTGTCCCCGCCTGGCTTGACCACACAGAGCGGTTTTGGAATATAGCGAAATCCAGTCAAAAACTTCCACCTCCTTCGTCGAGGAGCACCCGACGGAATTCGGGAAGCTTCACTGCGAGCCACAGGACGACATGCCGGGAGGAAGATGAACTCAGCCGACTTGTTTTCGGCGAGTTGAAACCAGAGCGTGCTTTTCCATCTTCCGGAGTGTTCTCATCATTCTACGGGCACGAGACATCACTGCAGGGATCGGCGATTGGAGCTGGAGTTCGATAGTGGCTTTGAGTTCGCGTTGGAGGGTGGGCATGCGCTCAGCAGCATTGACCAGGACAGTCATAGAGTATACCTTGACTGCGATCGGCGTGTCATAGGAATTGACATAGTCGAAGCAGAGGGAGACTACGGTTCCGAGGAGAGCTTTGGGAATGTCGACACACTGAAGTATCCTGACAACGTTTCGCTTCACGGCAACGTGAACACCGGGCTCCTGCATTTTCTTCAGCATTGCGGGAAGCCAGGGAACGATGAGCCCGGGGTTTTGTTCGTAGCATTCGCCAACGATCCATGCCGATCGCTGTGTGACGCGATAGTCACCGTGAAGAAACAACTCCATGAGATGCTCAAACCTTAGGCGGTCCGATCCGATCCAGCGGGCGATTCTGACTGTGTTGAGCTTCGAATGCTCTCTGAGTACTTCCGATTCCAGGTCCATTGAGGTATTCTCCGCTTGGCGAACACAAATAGCAAAATGTGTCCGACGAAATCAAGGGCTTTTCGGGTCCCACAAACCACTTGCCATCGGCAGGATTTTTGTGCTTAATAACAACATGCCACGACCACTACAAAGCGAGAGCCCGCCTTCAGGACAAGACCAGCCGGCGGTCCTGAAGAGACGCGAAGAATTCCTGCTTGGCATCGCCCTGCTCCTTGCAGCATTTGCAGCTGCAGTAAGGCTGTACTCAGCCGACAAATACTCTTTCATCCTGTACGGGGATGCTGCATCGCATCTCGTCAAAGCGCGCCAGCTCATTGATTCCTGGCAACCGGGGATAGAGAACTTCGGAACGGTCTGGCTCCCGATTCCTCATGTTGTGCTGCTCCCGTTCAGTGTGATCGACTCGCTCTTCTCGTCAGGTGCCGCAGGGCCCGTTGTCGGAATTCCCCTCCTGATCGGGACGTCGTTGTTGCTGTTCGCAATGGTCCGGCGGCTCACGGGCTCCCGCCCGATTGCATTGCTGAGCGCTTCTATTTTTGGACTCAATCCCAACGTCGTGTATCTCGCCCTCACTCCGATGAGCGAGCTCACCTTCTTCTTCTTCATCACGCTTGGCGGGTACGCGATCCAGCGATGGCTATATGGACGGGATGATCGCTGGCTGCTCCTCTGTTCCTCCGCTGTCATGCTCGCGACCCTCACCCGGTACGAAGCATGGGTCCTTGCTCCAAGTGTTGCTCTGGTTGCAACGACGGAAGCCGTGCTCTCCTGGAAGCGGAAGGAGCATAGCAGAATTCACGCCATGCTCTGGGTCGCAGTGCTGAGCCTCAGCGGAATCGTGATTTGGCTGTTCTGGAACAAGTTGGTGTACGGCGATTTTCTCCAATTCGCTCCATGGAAATACCGCCCGCCTCCTTCGGCAGCGAATAACCCGATGTGGTACCGGCAGGAGGCCGTTTCACTGACGCTCGTCAGAGCCCTCCTGAACATATTTGGTCCGGTTGTGCTCCTCGCCTGCCTGGGCGGCATCGGGGTTTTGCGCAGGGTGATCCGGGAACCAAAACAGTATCTTCTCTTTGTGTTTCTGGTCCTTCCTTCCCTCTTCATTTTTGGCGGTATTCTGACCGACAATGTTCTCATCGACCAATGGTGGTGGAACTGGCGGTTTGTGATTGTCTTCGGGTTATTCGCTTCTGTCGCGGTCGGGATCGCTCTGTCAGAGCTCTTCAAGAACGTGCGTTCACGTATTGTGCGCGGAGTCGTAGTCGCTGCACTTCTAGCCATGCCCATCATTCAATTGACAGTGCCGTCGGTCAGCGTGGCAACCTATGAGGATGCTGCAAAGATCTTCAGCGGACTGACGAAATACGCGACTGCCTTTGGCGAGAAGCTCGGAGCAACGTACAAAGGAGGGTCGATTATTCTGTTCACGGGAACGGGTCTTGGTGAAAGAATCATGATTTCAAGCGGCATCCCGTTGAAAAACTTCCACCTTGTCAAATTTCCCGGGGGTCAGGATATTCAGGCAGCAGTCCGGTCAGGCGACCGGTATGTCGTTCTGGGGAAGGTCAGGCTGCCCGATTCGCGGGAGACGGTTAACTATTGGATAGATCGGAAGGAGCTGTTTCTGCGATACTATGATGTGGTGTTCGAGGATGAAAACTACGTTCTTCTTCTGCGGAAGTGAGGCTGAGGTCGGAACTGATCCACGCTCATTGTGAGGGGGAGAGATGATCACCTCAACCAACTTCAACAGTCCGTATCCCTTGCTCGGCGTTCGATAGTCACTCCACTGACGTAACACCGTTTGAATAACGAATATCGAGTAATCGATCTCCGAATCTCAAAGTGTGTTGAACTGTTCAGTTGAGGTTGATCCTGATCGTGAGGGGATATATTCCGGAGATGTGGACCGGCGAATCCTTGCTGTCGTGAAGGTCCACCACCCACGTGGCCACGACGTAGCCGATGACGGCCCCCAAAACGCAATCGGATGCCCAGTGATAGTCCTGGTAAACCCGTGACAACGCAGTGAGAGCTGCCGGAACAAACACAAGCACTTTCAGCGCCCTGGACTCCACGTTTCTCGAGAGCACCGTCGAAAGGGCAAACGCAAGTGTGCAGTGTCCCGAGGGGAGTGAGTGGAATCCGTCGTCCATGATTGTGAAAGGCAGATACTTCGTTGCACCCTCATCGGTGTAGGGTCTCGCCCGGCCAAGCGCGAGTTTCAGGATGGTAGTGATTCCTCCTGAGTAAAGAGCCGCCTGCGCGATCTCAAATCCAACCTTCTTCGTCGCGTTGTTGTTTGTGAGCACTCCGTGCAAACCGAACGCGCCCGCGAACACGGCTGTGGAGTATGTTTCCCCCCAGAACTTTCCGAACCTGATCGGTGCACTGTTGTAGTAGCTTCTGTCCTTCATCACGGCATCCCGGATAGGTTGATCGAGCTGCATAACCAGGAATGTCCCCGCCCCTGTCAGTCCGAGCTTCAGCCAATCATTGCCATCCCAACGTGCTGGTTGTTTGATAAAATCGGCTGTCTCGTCCCCAAACTGCTTGAAGCTGAGCGAATTCTGCGCACGAAGACATGGAAAGCACAACATCGGAAGCAGCACGAAAGCAAGTATACTTCGACGCATGAGGTCTGCCTTATTGATTACGAGTTATCCGCGTGTTACCAGTGAAACCATGACGAAAGCCCGTTTCTCTCTTCGATTCCTTCCGAAAGCTGCTCCAAGCCCTTCGCGTGAAGCCGGCGTATTGTGGAGGCTCATCGTACCTATGAGCGCCTGCACACGACGATGAAATCTTTCGACTCGCTCGTCAATGCGTGCCCTTCATAGTCACCGTCGATACGGTCGAGTTTCAACTTCGATCGGGCGACGAGGTGTTCAAGTTCATGCCGGAAAAAGAACCGCATCAGCAGCTGCCACGATGAAGTCCTCTGCCCGCCCCCTTCATCCCAGGTCAGGGTCATCGTCACGTTGTTGACCTGGTTGATGAGGTCTGCTTTAGCCGATACGACTCGTTTCAGTCTCTTTCCGGGCGCATATTCACCGTCGAAATCCGTCTCCGCGTTGATTCCGTTCTGAAGGATCTTCAGGTCGGGGACATAGAGATCGAAAATGAATCTCCCTCCCGGATTCAGGTGATCATAGATGCTGTTCAGCGCGTTCAGTTGGTCTTCGACGCTGATGAGGTGTGAGAAGACACGAAACGGCGCCACGACGAGGTCGAATGTCCTGTCCAGATTCAATGACCGTGTATCCTGAACAAAGACACGCCGGTGATGTGTTGGATCCAGTTTCTTCTTCAGCTCATCAAGCATCGTCTCGCTGACGTCGATGCCGTAGATGTCTGCTCCCCGGCCCAGAGCGTCCAGAAAGAACCGGCCCGTTCCAACACCGACCTCAAGGATCGGCCCCCTCACCGCAAGGATCTCATTGAGAAAGTAGTCGCGATCGACTGTACGAAGATGAGCGTAGATGACGTCGTAGAAGCGTGCTATGAATTCGGGATATGGATCTTGACCTTTCATTGTGCCGTTTCCTCAATCCCAGGCTCATCGGGAGTTCGCTCCCGATGATATAACGCTGAATGGTCGTGAGCAGAGCTCACGACCAGCAATGGTTGTTTGGTGTAACCCGATACTGTGAAGCGCAAGAAAGATTGTGAGCGGAGCTCACGATCAGCAGGCGATGTCACTTCCACTTGATCGTGCAGCCGATCGAGTATGTCTCAGTTTCTTTCACTTCTTCCCCTGCGAGGATCGCATCGGCAGCGTCGCGAACGTAGTTTACTCTCGAGGCCGAATGCACCTTGTTGTCGTCCATCTTCCCATGATAGCGCAGCGTCCGCGTGCCATCCAACACGAAAAACTCCGGCGTGTGCGTGGCGCCGTAGGCCCGCGCTGTGGACTGATCGTCGTCACGGAGGTAGAGAAAATTGAACCCGAGCTTTCGTGCGCGCTTCACCATCTCCTCGTAGTTGTCCTCCGGGTAGTTGTTCGTTTCGTTGGAGTTGATTGCGAGGAGTTGAAATCCTTTCGGGCCGTATTCGTTCTGGAACGCGATCATCCTGTCTTCGTATGTCTGAACGGTTGGACAGTGATTGCACGCAAAGACGACAACAAGCCCCTTCCTGTCTCCGAAATCTTTCATGGAGTACTTCTTCCCGTCTGCACCCACGAGGTTGTCGAAGCCCGGCGCAGTTGATCCGATATTCAATTTGTCGGTAGCCATAAGTGGTCCTGTAGAAGAATGGATTGATTGAGTGTGCCTATCGACGCATCTCCCCGTCGACCGGTCTGTCTTGGATTCCCAGCTGCTCTTCGATCTGGCGCTCAAAAAAGCGGACTTCGTCGGGAGAGTTCAGTCCGCGAAGCAGCCTGATCTTCCTGTTCTGGTTTGAAATTGCGCTGAGTTGATACGTTATGCGCGTGCCATTGTTCGAGCGTGTCAACTGTTCTTCGGAGTAGAGCTGAAGAAGGTCCGACGCCTGCACGGTTTGGCTGCCGGGCCAGGGAAATGGCGTGTGACGAATCGAGAGCCTTCCCATTCCGACCGTGACGATGGTCTTGTTGTAGAATCCGGCAAGCGCGTAATAGGTAAGGCCTGCACCGACGCTCACATGGATCAGCGGAAACGCAAACATGATCCAAGGAGCGTCCTGGGAAAAGGCGATGCTGTACCAGAACACGAGGAACCCGTCCCAGAAGAGCGCGAAGACCGCGAGCGCGATGAACTTCCATGAGAACCAGTTGTACGTACATACGAGTCCATTCGGGCCATGCTCAACGACGACGCTTTCTGGAATGGGGGCTTTGAGAGGTTCTTGGTTGGCTGTCATGCTCTCTCCCTGTGGTTGGCAGAAAGATACGGTTTTTCCGGGAATGAGGGAAGACGTTGGTCGATGCGCCGCTCCGATCAACAGCCCTGTCGAGCGACTGATCACGTGTCGTTCAGGTCCGTCGGCTTGATCGACAGCCTGCCGTCCCCTTTGCCATTCTGACAATCGGTGATTACCTTCTTGTTCACGCGCTGAGGAGTCCGCCCTATTCTCCGGTGGATGCGTCTGACCTTGCGAAGCTTACTGGCAGCTGATCGCTGTGGTCGACCGGATCCATTCTCAGAACTAACGAACAACCAAGGAGGGTTTTCCAATGTCTATGGTCAAGGAATTCAAAGAATTTGCGATGAGGGGAAATGTGCTGGACCTCGCCATCGGTATCATCATCGGGGCGGCTTTTGGCAAAGTGGTCAGTTCGATGGTCAACGATGTGCTGATGCCCCCCATTGGCGTCCTTATTGGCGGCGTCGATTTCAGCTCGTTCGGCCTCACTCTGAAAGAGGCGGTCGACAAGAACCCGGCGGCTGTCCTGAAGTATGGTGTGTTCCTGAACCATATCATCGACTTTACGATCGTCGCGTTCGCTGTTTTTCTGGTCGTCAAGGCCGTGAACCGGATGCAGCAGAAGCCCGCTCCGGCTGTCGCTCCAACGACGAAAAAATGTCCTCAATGCCTGATGGATATCCCCCTGGAAGCGAAACGATGCGGCCACTGCACAACGAAACTGTAGCCACGAACCTGTCGAGTTTCACGGAACAAGAACTGGAAGGAAATGCAAGATGAAAAGGATCATCATGGCGTTGTTGTTTGTTCTTGCGGGACGCGCTTTGTCTCAGACGCCGGCACCACAGAAGCCCGATTCCAGCAAGTGGGGGTGGAAACACTCGGTGGTTTCCGGCCTCACGCTGACCCAGGTCTCATTTAAGGACTGGGCACAAGGGGGCGAGGACGCTCTGGCTTGGACGATCCGAGTCGACGGGCTCTCGAAGCTTGAAGACACGGTGTACGTCTGGGGGAATACATATAAAATGTCATACGGCCAGGCGAAGCTTGGAAGCGAAACCACGCGCAAGACGGAGGACAGGCTGGAGTTTGAATCAGTGTTCACATACAAATTGGGAACCGAGGTCAATCCTTATCTTGGTGCGACATTGAAGACGCAATTTGCCGAAGGTGTTATGATCGATGGATTGGGAAAAACGACCCCTGTTTCGAAGTTCTTCGATCCGGCATACCTGACACAAAGCGCAGGGTTCGGGTACAGACCGTCGTCGATAATCAGAACGCGATTTGGAGCGGCTCTACGAGAGATTGTAACATCGGCGTACACAGTCTACGCAAACGACGCGTCAACGCCGGAAAACCAGCGTGTTAAAACGAAGATCGATGGCGGCGTTGAATCTGTGACTGATCTTGAGCTGAAGCTTGATGACAATCTCCTGCTTCGATCAAAACTGGAACTCTTCGCTCCCATTAAGGACTTTCAGCAGGTCACAATGAGGATGGACAACACGCTCACGGCAAACGTCAGCAAGTATGTTGTTGTCATTCTCAATATTCAGCTCATCAATGACTCGAAGGCATCGTCGAGATTGCAGGCGAAAGAGGTCTTGGCACTGGGGTTGAGCTACACGCTCTTCTGAGAATACGGCTTTACGCGAAGATGACCTTCATCCTTGCTTGCGCAACGGAGAAGGTCACCTTCAAGTGGCTCACGGTGGTGATGTTACGCCCGGTTCGCGCTTCCCAGGACGTTGACGATCTTGTGTTTGTACAGCTCTTTGAGTTGATCGCGTGCCGGACCGAGATATTTGCGCGGATCGAATTCCGCCGGGTTGTCCACGAACGTCTTCCGAATCGCTGCTGTCATCGCCAGTCTGCCGTCAGAATCAATGTTGATTTTGCACACCGCCGAAGCAGCTGCCCGCCGCAATTGCTCCTCAGGAATTCCCACTGCGTCTTTCAGCTTCCCGCCGTTTGCGTTGATACTTTTTACCAGCTCGGGCGGAACGGATGATGCGCCGTGAAGTACGATGGGGAAGCCGGGAATTCTCTTTTCGACTTCTTCCAGGATGTCGAATCGCAGCGGGGGAGGAACCAGAATGCCTTCAGGTGTCCGCGTGCATTGTTCCGGCTTGAACTTGTTCGCGCCGTGCGACGTGCCGATGGAAATCGCCAGCGAATCGACCCCTGTCTTCTTCACAAAATCTTCAACTTCTTCCGGTTTGGTATAGTGCGTAACGGCGCTTGAGACTTCGTCCTCGATGCCGGCCAGCACACCGAGTTCGCCTTCCACGCTCACGTCGTGCTTGTGTGCATACTCAACAACCTGCCTCGTCACTTCGACATTCTTGTCGTATGGATGATGCGAGCCGTCGATCATAACCGACGAAAAGCCGGATTCCACGCACGACTTGCAGAGTTCAAGCGTATCCCCGTGATCCAGATGCAGCACGATGGGAATTGCATAGCCAAGTTCTTTTGCGTAATCGACAGCCCCCTTCGCCAGATACTTCAGGAGCGTCTGATTAGCGTACTTACGGGCTCCACTCGAGACCTGGAGAATCACGGGCGACTTCGTCTCTACGCACGCCCCGATGATTGCCTGCAACTGCTCGAGGTTGTTGAAGTTAAAGGCGGGTATCGCATAGCCCCCCTTCACGGCTTTTTGAAACAGCTCTTTGGAATTAGTAAGACCAAGTTCTTTATAATGAGTCATTGCCTTCCCACTTTCAGTTGTTCATGCGTGTCGGATTCACAACTCGTTCCTGAGAGTCGCCGGAGCATGAACTCCGACTTCCCCTCATCAAGATACGAGAAAAATCCTAACAAAACTACTTTGAGCGTTTGAACAGATATTCTCCGAAATCAATGAAATCGGCGATTTTCAGTTTCATCTCATCGACGTCTCCGTCGGCATTCAATGTGAATGACACCAAGGTCTTCTCGGCCACCGGATCGCGCCATCGGGAAAGAAACGTATCGTACTGCCAGTGCTCGAGGTCCCCGATGTACGTCGGTGAGGCGCTCAATCGCACAACGAGCTTTCCACCTTCCTCGTTCACCGTTGCGTCACCGTACGTCGTGTTTGAATATTTCCCCGCATACCGGCTCAGGGGGATAGATGGCTGGGAATGGCGTGCCCGCGCCTTTTCTGCGACAGTGTCCTCCGCCGCGGCCTTCGCTTCCGCATCTGTCCGCACTTTGAGGTACAACGCGCTCCAATCTTCCGGCCTGGCTTTCAGGAATGCATCGAAGATGCGGTAGAGAAGCGCGGTGTGCAGGGACGTAACGTGCAAATTCGTGAGGATCACAACGCCGAGTTTCTCTTCGGGGAGCAAGCCAACAACAGAAGACATCCCGTCATCTTCGCCATAATGGCGCACGAAGAATCGGCTGCGGTATTCGCCGAGGCTCCAGCCGAGGCCGTATGCATTGAAACGTCCCTTGAGGAATGATGGAAGCGGAGGCTCAGGCGTGGAAGATGCAATGATGGTTTGAGGTGACCACATTTCCTCGCTGACTGCCGAACTGAAAATCTGCTTTCGCTCGAACGTGCCGTGACCCAGCTGCAGGCGGATCCAGCGAGCCATGTCGAGTACGTTCGAATTGATGCCGGCTGCCGGAGCGCCATTGTCCAGGTTCCGCCATGCGATCGCTCGGGTTTTTCCTCCGACTCGCATGTGAGGTGTGGCGATATCCCCGATTCCCTCCAGTGCTTTCACGCTGGTGCTTGACGAGTGCATTCCCAGTGGGACAAAAAAACGATCCCTCACGAATTCCTCCCACGGCTTTCCGGCCACGGCCGACACAACCTGTCCGGCGGCGATGAACATGATATTCTGATACGCGTATCGGCTCCGAAAACTCGTTGCTGGCTTCACAGAACGGATGCGCTTGAGAGTCTCCTCCCGGCTGTGGGTCGATCCCCACCAGATCAGATCCCCGCCGAATGCAGGGAGGCCGCTCCGGTGCGAGAGGAGATCCCGGACGGTGATCTCTCTGGTCACGTACGGATCGTACAATTGAAATCCGTCGAGATACTTCGTCACCGGATCGTCCCACCGGATTTTCTTTTCATCGGCGAGGATCGCAACGGATGCCGAGGTGAACGCTTTCGAGCAGGAAGCGATGCCGAAAATTGTTTTCTCATCGACCGCGGCGGTGCCTCCGATCTGACGCACGCCATATCCCTTGGCAAAGACAACGCTGTCGTTCTTTACTATGGCTATGGCAAGCCCCGGACATCCCCAGTCCTGAAGGGCCTTCTGAACGTACGCGTCGAATCCCTTGAGAGGGAGGCGTTGGGCGTGAACATCGAGGATGCCAATGCAGAGCATGATGAACAGCAACGCGATTCGGGTTGGGTTGGTTCGTTTGATCATTAGATTTTCCGATCTAGTATGAAAAGATCCAAGATTCTCAAATATCCGAACACACGAACCGCACTTATGAGTCAGTGCAGCGCATTTGGTCCCCATGAAATGTCTCGCTCGGTTCAAACAGTCCCCTCTGTGCGGTCGCTCGTGAGAAGGGGAGAGGGGATGGACTCGTCCGCCGTCATGTTGGGCGGAAGCGGTGTGTGCCTTAGTTGTTCGAGGCGCAGGTCAGAAACACACACCCCTCTGCTCCCCTCTCACCTCCCGCTTCCCCCAGCTCCAGAGGGGACGTCTCGTTCATTGAGTTGTTTCGGTCAGGCCGTGGGTGGCGGCTTTGATGTCGTATTGAGCCGTCAGGACTTGAGAGTGTTCTAGATTTCATCAGGCGACGGCAGGTTCTTATACCACGTGAAATAGAGAACAATCGTCACGACGATGCAAATCCCGGACCAGAGCAAGACCTGATCCCATTTCCTCAGGAACATGTAAAACGGAATGATTCCGAGCGTGAGCTGAAAGAGCGATGCGATGAAGCCGTTCATCAGGTCGATGGATGGCATCTTGTCGTTCACCGGTACGAGGCCCCGGCGTTCGGCTTCTAGCCGGATCGGTTTCCAGAATCCGAACGGGCGAACCTTCGCATAGAACTTCACAAGCAGTTCTGTGTCCGCCGGCTTGGTGAGAAACGTGGCGATTACCGTCAGCACGAATGATGCGATGACATTGACTGCGATGGCTGTGTGCGTGGGCCAGCCGGGAAACATGAGCTTCTGAGCGAGAGCGATGCATCCTGTCCCCGCCATGCTCCAGACGAAGGCTCGTGAGCCGAAGCGCCACCAATGCCAACGCATCGTCCCCGGGAGCAGGATCATGGTCAGGATCACGAAGATCATAAGCTCCCAGATGGAGATGATCTTGTCATACAGAAAGCTGAACGAAAACGCGAGCGTGACGGTAATGATGGATGCCGCCATGCCGAGACGGATGAGCTGCTTCTCGGGCATGTTCTTCGCGAAGTAACGCTTCAGGAAGTCGTTGAGGATCACCGAGCTTGTGACATTTACCATGGCGCTGATCGTCGACATCAGGGCTGCAAGGAGGACAGCCATGAAGAGGCCCGAAAGCCCGACAGGAAGTTTTTTGAGAACAAGCGGCATGATCTTTTCGGCATCAAAATCGGCGCTGGACCCAAGATAGAAGATGCCCAGGAAGAGAAATGAGCCTGCGAGGAACCATCGAAGCGTGTGTCCGACTGTCCACATTCCGGCTGCGAGCGATGCTTCACGCGGGTTCTTTGTAGTCAGGAAGAACGTGAAATCCCACACCACCGGTCCCGCGAGAATTTTGAACACGAGCCAGCTTAGTCCGGCAAGCATGATCGGTCCGAAATGATAATAGTGTAGGTGACTCTCGGGGGTTTGAGAAGCGTAGGAAGTCCAGAGCGTCCAGGAAGGGGCCAGGGTGCTCCAGGCCGGATCTTTCATAGCGAGGAGATTCGCTGTCTCCGGTATTTGAAACACCATCACCGTCAAAACGATCGTGCCGATGGCGATGAGCATGGTCTGGAAAATATCTGTGAGCACGACGCCGAAGAAGCCGCCAACGGTCACGTAAACGCCGACAACAGCGAAGACGAGAAATGTCGATGTCCCGCGTGAGAACGGGAGAAACTCCTCGGCGAATTTGCCCGTGCCGACTGCCAGGTAGATCAAATTAAACACCATGAGAAAGAGCAGGAACGTCGCGGTAGCGAGTCTCACGTATTCCGCCTCTCGTGTCTGGCCGAAGCGGGTTTCATTCCATTCGGCGAGTGTCATCACACCGGAGCGGCGGATATATTTCGCCTGAAAGGCCATATAGAACGCCATCATGAAGAAGCCCCAGAAGACGTGGGTCACCCAGACGGACTTCAGGCCGACATAGAACATCATGCCGATGATCACCATCGTTCCGCCGATATCGATGTAGCTTGAGCACCCGGAGAGCCCAAGCATCCACCATCGGATGCTCCGGTCGGCCAGGAAGTACGATTCAAGCCTCTTCACTGCTCTGCGCCGGACAAGAAATCCAAGTGAGAGAGTAATCAACATATAGACTGCAATGATGGTGAGGTCTATCGGATGGAAGTTCATTGTTGGGTGCCGGTTGTGAGGAGGGGAGGCACTGTGACGTGTGAGGCCAATGTAGATACTTGTCGGGCGATATTCAAGAAATTCGCGGGGTGTATCTTCAGCCCTGATCTTTCATCGCAGAGCCGCGGAGCACGCGGATGATCGCAGAGGGTTGAAAATAGAGGAAGATCTCCGCGTTTCTCTGCGAACTCAGCGCCTCCGCGTTGAAAACTAGTGTCAATGTGGGCCGATGCCAGCTTACGTCGCTGGTTGCGGGAGAGATTTTGAATGATTACTTTCCTTGCATCAGGACCATATGACAAGCCGCGAACGCATACGCAATATTATCGATGGAAAGCCGGCAGACCGCTGCGGGTTCTGGCTGGGAAATCCGCATCCCGACACACTGCCTATCTATCACAAGTACTTTGGCACCTCCACGCTTGAGGGGCTCCAACGCGCAGTCGGCGATGATTTCCGTTGGATCACGCCGCTCTTCATCGAATCGAGCTATCAGCATCCCGACGGGAAGGGGATCTTCGACCTGTGGAAATACAAGAAATACCTTGGGGAACCCGGTCCGCTTGCGGAGTGTGAGAGTCTGGACGAAGTGGAGTCGTACGACTGGCCGGACATCAAGTACCTCGACCTCACCGAATGCCTCCAGACCATGAACAACGCGGGTGAATTCTACCGGGCTGGTGGATTCTGGACGCCTTTCTTCCATAATGTGATGGATATCTTCGGCGCCGAGAATTATCTGACGAAGATGTACACGCATCCGGAGATTGTGCACGCCGTGACCGATCGGGTCTGCGGGTTCTACCACGCGGCAAACGGGCAGCTGTTCACGCAGGCGGGGGATTCGATGGACGGGTTTTTCTTCGGCAATGATTTCGGAACGCAGCGGGACCTGATCCTTGCGCCGGAGGTGTTCGATGAATTCGTTCTTCCCTGGTTTCGGAAGTTTACCGATCAGGCACACCGGCACGGTTACCAGGTCATCCTGCATTCGTGCGGATCGGTCCACCGCGTCATAGGCCGGCTCATCGATGCCGGCGTCAATTGTCTCCATCCGCTGCAGGCGCGGGCGGCGAATATGGATGCGCAGACGCTTGCCAGTGAGTTCGGCGGACGTATTGCATTCCTTGGCGGTATTGACACGCAGGATGTGCTGGTGAATTCCGGGCCGGAGGGAGTGAGGGCGGAGGTCCGGCGAATCAAGAACTTACTGGGGCCGCGGCTGATTGTGAGCCCGAGCCACGAGGCGCTGCTTCCCAACGTGCCGCCGGAAAACGTTGTTGCGATGGCAGAAGCGGCGCTGGAGTGAACGGCCTGTTGTTCTTCGACAGTTACACTGTCGAAGAAGGCCCATGCTGGAGTTTCACTCCAGGGAAACAGTGTCAACGCCCTGGCGATTATTCGGCAATGTTGTTCTTCGACAGTTGCACTGTCGAAGAAGGCTCATGCTGGAGTTATACTCCAGGATGAGCAACCTCACGAGCAATTCACTTCCCGCTGTCCGAGAGTGGAACTCTCGCATGAGGTCAGTCCGACAGTACAACTGTCGGACAACAGGAGAGGGCGGCGTTGGTAGACGAGTCGAGTTCAGGCTAGGATTGTTTTTCGTCAGCCCGCCTGCCCCAAAAAGCATGGTTCGGCAGGCTACACTGTCGAAGAAGGCCCAAGCCGGAGTTTCACTCCAAGAAATCGACCTTGATGATGGAGTTATCCCCTAGAGCATAGTTCCTCGCGCTTGAGAACTTCCAATCTTCAGGCCTTTCAACATAACCCTTGGTGACCGGATTGTTGTGTATGTACTCCAGCTTCTGTTCGAAAAAATGGCTGCTCTCGATCAATACGGGGTGACTTCCGCTTTGCCAGATCTTGTGTTCGTTTCCCCTATCCTCCCGTCTTGCAACCGTATGAAAGTACTTTAGCAAACGCCTGTTTCTTGCCTCTCCGAGAAGTTCTGAGATCCTCC
Source organism: Ignavibacteriales bacterium (assembly GCA_026390595.1). Lineage (NCBI taxonomy): Bacteria > Pseudomonadati > Ignavibacteriota > Ignavibacteria > Ignavibacteriales > Ignavibacteriales bacterium. Next base: position 83,040 of record JAPLFQ010000022.1, on the reverse strand, counting down.
AGGACGTGTGCCGTTTGTAATCTCGTATGATTGATGCCAGGTTACCTTGTGCGGCAGAGACTATGGAATGTACATGGTTTGGCATGACAACATATCCAAACAATCTGAGGCTTTTGTTCTCCTGGCAATATTTGAGCGAATCGATGATCGTCTCGAAGAACTCGGTTGATGTGAAAACGTACTGCCATCCGACAATGACGTCAGTGCAGAAGAAAAGGGAATTCGAATCATCGAATGTCCATGGCTTTTTCATGCCGGACTCACAGGGTGTGGGGCAAGGAGCGAGAGTGGAACTCTCGCATGAGGTTAGTCCGACAGTACAACTGTCGGACAACGTTTGCGACTTGGGGGAAGCGTCGTGGCAACAACCTGCTGTTCTTCGACAGCCCGCCTGCCCCAAAAAGCATGGTTTGGCGGGCAGGTTAGACTGTCGAAGAAGGCGCATGCTGGAGTTTTACTCCAGGGAAACGATTTCAACGACCTGGCGGTTGTTTGGCAAGGACCGAGAGTGGAACTCTCGCTTGAGTCGAGTCCGACAGTACAACAGTCGGACAACAGAAGATTGGGCTGACACCAAGAGTCTGTCGTTCTTCGACAGCCCCTGCCCAAGATGAAGGATCCGGTGGGCAGGTTGCACTATCGAAAAGGATCCATGCCGGAGTTGTGCTCCGGGAGATCAACGGCACGAATGGGTTTATCATCAAGATAGAGGTTCTGGTGATAGCGTGCTACTTGAAACGATTGACGCTTTGGGAAGGGCTAGAGAGTAGAACTCTCGTGTGAGTCGAGGATAAACGTTGTTGCGACGGCAGAAGCGGCGCTGGAGTGAACGGCCTGTTGTTCTTCGACAGTTACACTGTCGAAGAAGGCCCATGCTGGAGTTTCACTCCAGGGAAACAGTGTCAACGCCCTGGCGACTATTCGGCAAGGAGCGAGAGTGGAACTCTCGCATGAGGTCAGTCCGACAGTACAACTGTCGGACAACAGGAGAGGGCGGCGTTGGTAGACGAGTCGAGTTCAGGCTAGGATTGTTTTTCGTCAGCCCGCCTGCCCCAAAAAGCATGGTTCGGGCAGGTTGGACTGTCGAAGAAGACCCATGGCGGAATTCTACTCCGCTCATTGACTCTGGAAGAACTGCTTCGCAAAATACAAAAAGGGGCGCTGGAAGAGCAAGCCAGCGCCCCTTTGCACATTGAGCGATCTATTGTCAGTCCGGTCGCGGATCGGACACTGCTCCCCCCCCCTACACCATCGCTTTTCTCAACTTTCTCTTCAGTTTGTGTACTTCGTCCCGTATTGCCTCAAGTTTCTTGTAGTCCTTCTTTTCGATTGCTGCTCCCCGATCTTTCTTCAACGCATGGATCTTTGCCTTGATCTCGCCTTTATTCTGTACGACCGTGTGATGATGCGGGACCGTGACGCCGAGCGCTTTGCACAGGATCGGCAGCAGCTGCTCCTTGTGCATCACGCTGTGCCCCTTCAGTGATTCATCGTCGATGCCGTCGGCAATGACACGAAGTTGAATAGCCGTCATCTTGTGAAGCTCTTCATAGGTATGAGCCATGGTGCTTCCTCCTGATGGTTGGTGTGCATCGTTTCTCTTGGAGCGCGAAGTGTGATTGCGGTGTATCGTTCATGGGCCGTGGTGCGATATGATCCATAACGAGCGAGAGGAGGTGATTTCAAATGCGGTGCGGGGTCTCAGTGGAATGTAGAAAACACCGCTCAAAAAGGAAAGAGGGAAATCATCATTGATGACCGGACAAGATCGTCAATTCACGCTCTCTGCCAGGAAGTATCCTCCCGGGCCCTCGATCCTGAGAGGGCGGATCAGCGAAGGCTGGCACATTCTCCTGGTAATCCCTACCTCACAAGCTCTTTTCGAGGAATGCCATCGACAGTCTTCGGAAACGGGATGCCCATGAGACGGGCGATTGTCGGCGCAATGTCAACCGTCTGGGCCGGGTTTGTGATTCTGGCTGGTTTCATTCCCTTGCCCAGGAAGAGCATCGGCACATGTGTGTCGTACGAATAGGGGGTGCCGTGGGTGGTTCCTGTCGTTGATGTCGTGAAAAGGTAGTTCTTGCGCGGGAGGATCAAGAAATCCCTGCCTCGGGGCGGATAGTACCCTTTCTGATAATACCCGACGAACGGTTTGTTTCTGCTCGCCGGGTGCAGGATCTCGCGGCGGAAATAGACTCCGGCGATTCCGTCGATGCGCAGCAGTCCCTCTTTCACCCGTCGCTCCAGCGCAACAGAATCGACACCTGCCATTGAGGCCGCCGCATAGTTCAGGAAAGCGTTCGACTTGATAATGTGGTCCCTCGTCCCCAGCTCCCTCTGAAGTTTCTGATCAAGGGCTTCGATCTTCGGATAGACTTCTTTCCGAACGAGAACCCGCCGGCCCGTTGTGTGCTTGACGGATGATAGATACTCGGGCAGCGGCATCGCGGCATGGTCACCGCTCAACACAAAAAGAACATTTCCGGCGCCGACGATGTTCTCCATGTCCGCGAAGAACTCACCGAGCGCCCGGTCGAGCCGGATGATCAGATCGATCAACTCGTGGCTGTTGCCTCCATATGCATGGCCCACGTAGTCTGCGCACGAGAGGCTGATCGTGAGCAGATCGCTGACGCCGCGCTGGCCGAGTTGTTCCGACCGCACGGCCGCGCGCGCAAAATCGAGCACCATAGCGTCGCCAAACGGGCCCGACGGAAGCAGCGATTTCTTTTTCTCGCGCGGATAGGCATGCGGGAACGATGTCGAGCCGTCTGTTTGCTGCTCGCCCGGCAATTCATCCGGGCCGTACTTGGTGTACATTGAGTCAGGCAGAAGCTTCGTCCATGCATCGGGCAAGTTGTGCTGGACCCAATCTTCTTCATTGAATGTCTTCACCCACTCCGGCAGGTGGCGCACATAGTAGTCGGATGTCACCATATGCCCCGATTTCCTGTCGTACCAAAAGGCGTAGTCGGGATGCTGGCCGCTCATGAGGATTGCTGCCCTGTCCTTGATCGATGCCGATACCACTTTGGAGTGAGGAATGGCCTGTTTCCACCAGTCCCCCAGCCCCGTGACCATGAGCATACGCGGCGAGACTCCGCCCCCTTCTCCATCGACTTTTCCAGCTGACGAGTCCTGGACACAGTAGTCCTGACTGCCGGACTTGGGATCAAGCCACTCGTTCGAGAGAATCCCGCTGTGCGCAGGATATGCTCCGGTTCCAAGCGCAGCGTGGCCCGGGCCGGTTTCACTTGGAGCAAAGTTCAAGTCGGCGTTTGTGAAGACGGTTCCGTCTTTCAGAAACCGTTTGAATCCGCCAATGAATTCGGCCTTGTACCAATCAAGGTATTCAGCCTTCATCTGGTCGATGGAAATGTAGATGACGAGTTTTGGGCGTTCGGATGCCTCCGCCGCAATGACGGCGCTGGCAATCAGGATACTCAGGAACAACACGGCACGTTTCACAGGGTACAATCCCTCGGCTAGGAATGGGTGCATGTTTTTGCGGGTATGCATCTGTTCCAACATAACAAATTTCTCAGTATCTTGCGTTCCCAAACTAACTGTTTCCACACGATTCCCGGTCCATCACATCTATGATCTCCACACGATCCCGTACCGCAAGGTTGTTCACCTTCATCCTTACAACCCTCATCCTCGTTTCGCTGCCGGTTCTTACGCAGCCGAAACAGATTACGATTCTGCACACAAACGACATGCACGCCAGCTTCCTTCCGCACGAAGCGTATTGGGTACGGACGACTCCGAAACCCCTCGTCGGCGGATTCAATGAACTTGCGTTTACAATCGACAGCGTGCGGAAGACCAAATCCGCGACGCTTCTGCTCGATGCAGGCGACCTCATGACCGGAAACCCGATTACCGACCGCGTCTACAAGGGGGCGGAAGGGGGTGCCCTCGTTGAAATGCTGAACCTGATGGGATACGAGGGTTGGGAACCGGGGAATCATGATTTCGACATATCGTACGCAAACTTCCTGCAACTCGCTTCGATCGCGAAGTTTCCTGTGTTCACGGCAAACCTCGTCGATGAGAAGTCCGGTCTCCCCATCACACGGAAGGAATACGTCATCGTTGAGAAGAACGGGCTGAAGATAGGGGTCTTTGGAGTGATGTCGCAGGAGTATTACAGTCTCGTCAGCGTGAACAGCGCGAAGGGAGTGAAGCTGCTTCCGTATCTCGCCGAGGCAAAGAGGATGATCGACTTCCTCCGTCCACAGACCGACCTGGTGATTGCGCTTACGCACACAGGCGTCGATGACGATTCGGTTCTCGCCGCGAACGTCAAGGGACTGGATGTGATCATCGGCGGACACTCGCACACGCGGCTGAAGAAACCAAAGTATGTCAACGGTGTCATCATCGCCCAGGCGGGGTCCAACGCCGAGAACCTCGGCGTGCTCGACCTGACGATCGAGAACAAAACAGTGACACGATGGGACGGTAATCTGAATCAACTCTGGTATCATTCGGACCGGAGAACTGTCGTGACGGCACTCGTGGATTCCTTCAATACGGAGATCAAGCGGGAGTACAGTCAGGTTATCGGTACATGGGTGGCTGACCCGACCAGCGACCAGCCCGAAGCCGGCCTCGGCGCATTTCTCGCCGCCGCGCAGCGCGATGCGGCGCACGCGGATCTCGGGTTCATGAACAACGGCGGCGTCCGGAAAAAGCTTTCGCCCGGGCCCATCACCAAACAGGATCTGTTCGAGGTTCTCCCATTCAGGAATCTGCTGATGAAGTTCGATCTCACCGGAAAACAGGTCCAGACCATGGTGCTGCATTATCTCAACGGCCGTCCCGGCATCATCATTGCTGGCCTCTCGTGCGAATGGAAGAAAAGCGCGTCCGGTGACGTTGAGATTCTGAAACTCCTCATCAACGGAAAGCCGGTGGACCTGAATGCGACCTACACCGGGGCCGCAAGCGATTATCTGATGGGTGAAGCGAAGCGATATCTCGGGATTGACGCCCCTCAGCTTACCTATATGAACGAGACGGTGTTTAACGCGGTGGAGAAGAGAGTCCGCGAAATGAAAACTGTTGAAGCAAAAGCAGAGAGACCTTTCAAAGAAATCAAGTAGTCAATCATGGAGAGAGCATGAACAATTTTCCCATTCTGATCATCACGGGCCGACCTGCGGCCGGTAAGTCTGAAGTCATTGACTTCCTCAGGAAGGCGGATCCGAAGGAGCGGCTGGAGAGATTTCATATCGCGGATTTCGAAGAGTTGGATGATTTCGTCTACGTCTGGGAGACGTTCGAGATCGACGACATGCTCACCAAGCACGGCAAGCCGCGGATCTGGACGGATGAGAAATACTGGTTCAAAGACCATTTTATCTGGAACCTCTACATGGAGCGGATCAATCTCGAGTACAGAAAGAAACTCGCCCGCGATCCCAATTATCACGACAAGAAGACAACGCTTGTCGAATTTGCCCGCGGCGGCGATAATGGTATTCACGAGGCGTTGAGTTATTTGCATGAAGACATTCTCCGGCGTGTACACCTCATGTATATCAAGGTTTCGTACGAAGAGTCCGTCCGCAAGAACCATCGCCGCGCCCGCAAAGGGCAGGAGGATTCGATCCTGTTCCATTCTCTTCCCGACGAGAAAATGGACTTCTACTACAAAACCAATGATTGGGACAAGCTGGAAGCGAAAGACCCGAACTTCATCGAGGTGAAAGGTTTCAAGATCCCGTACGGTGTTTTTGAGAACATGCCGGAGAAAACGCTGGATCCGAAACTGATCGGGGAGGAGTTGGAAAGAGTAACGAAGAAGCTGTGGGGGGTGAAGAAATAGCTGTCAGCGTTCAGCAATCGGCAGTCGGGATTGACCTCTTTCTCAGGAAGAAAAAAAGGCGAGAGCTTCTGCTCTCGCCTTTTCGTTGATTGAACGCTGATGGCTGACTGCCAGCCGCGGTCTTCTTAGTGCCCCCCGCTCCCTTTCGGCACAACCTTCCAGAGCTTGATCATCAGAATCGCACCGATGAGCGAGAAGCCGATCATGCTTGGTCCCCACGCACCCCACCCGAAACGCTCGAGCATCCAGCCCATGCCAGACCCGACCGCAGCGCCGCCGATGTACTGCATGCCGTCGAACATCCCCGTGGCGCTTGCTGCTGCCTTCCTCCCGCCGAAGTCCATGGAGGCCGTTCCGGAAAGCATCGAATGAACCATGCTGATCGCGAAGGAGTTGACGACGAACGCTCCGATAATCCATTCAAGTCCCGGTGACCTCCAGATGATCGCCAGGCAGATGATCTGAAGGAAGTACCCGATGAAGGCCACGGGCGGCCTGCGCGACTTGAAAACCCAGTCCGAGATCGTGCCTGCAGCGAATGCCCCAAGAATGCCGGCGAGAACGACAACAAGCGCGCCTCCCTGGAAGATCCTCGATTCCAGCGTCAGGTGCTGGGCCTCGATCATATAGCGGGGGAACCACTGCTCGAACCCGTGCCGAACAAACCCGGTGCAGAACTCGGCCGCTGCAATGGTGAGCGTAACCGGATTCGTAAAGACCTTCTTCGCAAGATACTTGAAGTCGACTTTGTCCGTGTCGCCGCTCGATGCATCTGCCGTATCAAACGGTGGATGGCCGGCTTCCTCGGGCGTATCACGGACGAATTTGTAAGTAAAGATTCCCATGGTGAACATGATCACCGCGGGAATGAAGAACACCCACTGCCAGGGGAGCACGGTGACCGCAAAGCCACCGATCACGAAGATCAATGCTCGGCCGCTCTGGATCATTGAGCCGAAGATGGCGGAGAAGACTCCCCGCTCGCGAACGTGGAACCAGCTTGAGTTGACTTTGATGAGCGACAGCGCGCTGTAGGACTGAAAATACATGTTCAGCGCCCAGGCTGTGGCAAAATACCCGATCAGGACGGTGCCCGTTCCCAGAAACCCGATGTACGCTCCCAGGCCGAAGGCGATATTGAAAACAACGGCTCCGAAGACGCCAATGAGCATCGCCTTCCTTCCCCCGATCCGATCGGCAACCGGACCGTTGAACAACGCCGACACGCCGTAGATCGTCAGGGCGATCGATATGATCGAGCCAATCTGTGTCTTATCCCACCCGTAGGTATCGGAGAGGGCCTTGTTAGCGAACGAAAGATTGTATCGACCCATGTACATCGCAGCGTACGTGACGCCAAGGGTCAACCAGTTGATTGCCCTGCGGCGCTTGAACGCGGCACTGTGGACGGGGCGTTCTGAGGCAGTGTTCGGCATAGTGGATCGAGTTATGGCATTGTGGATGGGGGATCAGCCGAGAAGCTCGTGTGCTTTCGCCAGCACGTTGTCGACCGTGAAGCCGTATTCCTTGTAGAGCAATTCGTATGGAGCAGAAGCCCCAAAGCCGGTCATCCCGATAATGACGCCTTCATCGCCGGCGTACTTGTGCCACCCCATCGCGATCGAGGCTTCGATTACCAGCCGCTTCTTGACCGACGGCGTGATGACCGATTCGCGGTATTCTTTCGATTGCTTCTCGAAGAGCTCCCACGACGGCATGCTGACCACCCGCGCCGGCACCTGGTCCTTCACCAGCTGTTCGTAGGCTCCCATCACATACTGGACTTCGGAGCCGGTGCCAATAAGAATGATCTTCGGCGTCTTGGAGTTCTCAGCCAGAATGTAGGCGCCCTTGGACAAATTGTCTGCAGAGGCGTACCTGGCTTGGTCGATGATTGGGACTTTCTGTCTTGTCAATGCGAGTGCAACGGGTCCCGTTGTGTGCTCGATTGCGACTCTCCAGGCGGCAGTCGTTTCGTTTGCATCGGCGGGTCTGATGAACGTGATATTCGGGATCGCACGCAAGGCTGCGAACTGTTCGACGGGCTGGTGTGTCGGTCCGTCTTCGCCGAGGCCTATGCTGTCGTGCGTGAAAACATAAATCGGCCGGATGCCCATAAGGGCCGCCATCCGGATCGGTGGGCGCATGTAATCAGAGAACACAAGGAACGTCCCGCCGTACGGGATCATACCGTCGGTGAGCGCGAGGCCGTTCAGAATCGAACCCATGGCGTGCTCGCGGACGCCGAAGTGGAAATTACGTCCCGTGTAAACGCCTGCCTGGAATTCAGGAATGTCTTTGAGCATCGTGTTGTTCGACGGCGCAAGATCAGCGGAGCCGCCAAGGAGCGTCGGAAGGTGAGCAGCGATGGCATTCAGCACTTTGCCCGACGCGTCACGCGTCGCCATTGCTTTTGCTTCGATGCTGAAGGAGGGAAGAGCGTTCTTCCAAGCGTCTCCGTAGTTGCGCTCCCGGACGTGTTCCAACTCGCTCGCCAGGTCCTGGTGGGCGCGTCGGTAGTTGTCGAACATCGTTTTCCATAGCGATTCCCATTTCTTCCCCTGCTCCACGGCACGGCGGAAATGCTGCAGCGCCTCGGGCGGTATGAAGAACTGTTTGTCCGGATCCCATCCGAGTTTCCTCTTCGTCAGCCGGATTTCATCTTCGCCCAGCGGGGAACCGTGCGCTTCCGACGTATCCTGCTTGTTTGGACTTCCAAATCCGATGTGGGTCCGGATCTTGATGAGCGACGGGCGGTTCGTTTCTTCCTCTGCGACTTTGATCGCGTTCTGGATCGCGTCGACGTCGTTTCCATCCTCCAGGATCTGAACGTGCCATCCGTACGCTTCGAATCGCTTTGCCACGTCTTCGGTGAAGGCAAGCTTCGTGCTCCCGTCGATGCTGATGTGGTTGTCGTCGTACAGGTAGATGAGGTTTCCCAGCCGCAAGTGTCCCGCGAGCGAGGCTGCCTCCGACGAGACGCCTTCCATCAGATCGCCGTCGCCGACGATTCCGTAGACCCGGTACTTCACGACTTCAAAATTCGGCCGGTTGTAACGGGCAGCGAGGTATTTTTCGCCGATCGCCATCCCGACGCCGTTGGCAAAACCCTGCCCGAGAGGTCCGGTGGTCGTCTCAACACCGGGGGTCAGGTGATATTCCGGATGGCCGGGAGTCTTGCCCTTGTACTGCCGGAAGTTTTTTAGATCGTCCAGAGTCAGATCGTAGCCGGCGAGGTGAAGAAGGCTGTAGAGGAGCATTGAGCCGTGACCGGCAGAAAGGACGAAACGATCCCGATTATACCAATGTGGATTGCTTGGACTATGCTTGAGATGGCGGGTCCAAAGCACATAGGCCATGGGGGCAGCACCCATCGGCATGCCGGGGTGGCCCGAATTTGCTTTTTGGACACCATCCATGGACAATGTGCGAAGAGTGTTGATGCACAGTTGGTCGTTTGCTGTCGTGCTCAGAGGAGTATCTCCTGAATTGTGTTGTGGTCACAGTCGAAAATAGAAATTCCGGTGTGCGTCGAAGATAGAGAAGGATTGGCGCAAATTCAAAAGAACAAAGAGAGATTTCCCGAACCTGGGACGGAAGTGCACATTCGTAGTCGTCCTGGAGATCTTTGAGCCTCTGTGACCCCCTTTTTTGCACGCCCCCCTAGTTTTGATCTCCGGCATAGTCTTCCTTGAATCTGCGGGGAAAGACGGCTTTGTGAATCGGGTGGGTGATCGTCAGAACCGGTGATGCTGTGCGGCGCACGACCTCTTCCACGGTATTGCCGATCTGGACCCGTCGCATGCCGCGCGCTCCGTGCGTACCGATGACGATGAGATCGACCTGGTATTCCTCAGCAAGCCGAACGATCGTGTTTTCCGGCTCGACGTCCCTTCCAACGATTTTCTCGATCTGGATCTTATCAGCCTCGTCGTGGTAGAATCGCGGGTCTGGAAATTTTTGCAGAAGTGCTTCGGGGTGCTGAACGGTAAGGTCTGTGACATGCACGAGGATGATTCTCGCTGCATAGGTGCGCGCAATCGAAACGGCGTAGGGGATGGCAAAATTGCTGTATTCAGAAAAATCGGTCGGGCAGAGGATCGTCTCGATCTTCTTGGTCGGCTTTTCCTGTCTCGGCTTCACCGTTATGACGGGTGTGCGGCAAAGTCGCACCACTCGCTCTACGGTTCTACCGATCAGGTGCGGCGATGATCGTCCAAGTCCTTCGGTGGCGATGACAACGAGCGAGAAGCGGTTGACCTCTGCCACTTCAACGATTTCGTGATACGCCGTCCCAAAGCGTACGAGCAACGATGTTCGTTCAGGCGCGAGACCTTCCTGTTTCACGATCTCGGCGAACTTGCCTTGCGCAAATGCTGAAACCTCCTCGTGGTGATGGCTGATGGTTTGTTCGTCCTTCTCGAAAAAGCCGAGGGGGTTCTTTTCCTGTTCGTCGACGTGGATCAACGTGAGTTGACATGCAGCGTTCTGAGCGAGGAACGAGGCAAAGCGGATCGCTTCGATCGAGGCAGGAGAGAAATCTGTCGGACAAAGCACGCGTTCGAGCTTGTACATGTGACCTCAGCAGGCGAGAAGTAAGTGGACCCGATCGCCACGGCCGAGCGGGAACCCTTGGGGGTTCTCGCTCGGCCATTTCTTGCACGGCGGAATATAAGTGATAATCAGAGGTGTTACAACTTTAGGAAGCCTGCGGGGCGTGGCGCGCGGTGGTTCAGATTCCGGGCTCGATACGATACGTATGTTTGATCGGTGCGCTTGCTTTGAGGATCGCGCTGACGGAACAATACTTCGTGTCGGAAAGCTCTATGGCGCGTTCAACGTCGGCCGGGCTGATGCCGTTTCCGTAGAATACGTATTCCACGTGGATCTCCGTGAAGATTCTCGGATGTTCTTCCCTCTCAATTCCCTTCACGTGGACTTCGTATCGTTGCAGCGGAATGCGTTTCTTTCTCAAAATCGGAATGACATCAGATGATGTGCAGCCGGCAAGGGCCATAAGAAGCAGCTCTTTTGGCGTTGAACCGCCGAGGCTTCCGCCGAAATCGGGTGATCCGTCCATCACCACCCAATGACTTGAGTTGCCTTTGGCCACAAACGTAATCCCGTCCACCTGTTTCAGCACTATTTCTTTGGTCATAGCAAATCTTCCTTTTCGTTCTGGAATACCAATGGGGGTTTGAAGACTCAGCCCCGGGGTCTGTGGAGCTCGAGAACCGCGATCAACTTCTCCCGCATCCTTCTCGGTGCCTGAGGATCGGGGAAACGCCTGTAGAGCAAGACGGTCTTCCGAAGACTGTCCAGGTATGCAGTGCAATTGGAACACCGGGCGAGATGTTTGCGGATTTCACCGCATGCGCGGGAGTGAAGCCGTGCGTCAAGCTCCTCCTGCAGATGTGCTGCAACCTCCCTGCACGCTGGCGTATGTCGATGGATTCTTTGCATCAATGATCTTCTTGAATTGAATAGAAAAGGGGAGCCGGATCCGCTATGTCGCCGCCTCGTATCGCCGATGACCCGATTTCCCCTTTGCGATCGGCGTTCGATTCAGGCGTCCGATTTCTTTGTTGAGAATTTGAACGGGAGATACAATGGGCAGAAACTCATCGCGCTCGTGACCACAAAGATCACGGCAAAAAGCCCCAGGATCGCTGCGAGTGTTCCGGAAATCTGGTCTGTGAAATAAAGAGCTGCAACAACTACGGCGGCCAACACGCGGATAATGCGGTCGGCATTGCCCATGTTCTTTTTCATTTTGCTCTCCACGGAGATTGAGTGATGGGATAGGTGAAATTGATTTCACCATGTAAGATGCGCGGATCTCAAAAAGGATTCGCGGTGAGAAGAGCCCTGGCATTGACGGCTGAGCGCGTTTGCGTGTGAGTCCTTTCGAGCGCCTCTAGTCTTTGATTTTGAGCACGGCGAAAAGCTGTTTGTGGGTTTTTTGAGGGACTTTCTTGTCCGGATAGGTCTTGTAGAGCCTGATGGTCTTCTTCAGGCTGTCAAGATAGGCCGTGCAATTCGGGCACTGGGCGAGGTGGCGCTTGATTTCCCGGCACTTCGCAGAGGAGATCTTCGTGTCGAGTTCCTCACAAATGTGGTCCAGAATTTCCGGGCAATGCATGGTGCGTGTTTTCATATGGCCATGTAGGAGTTGAGTTGCTCACGGAGAAAGACCCTGGCACGACGCAGCCGGGATTTCACCGCCGGCACGCTCAGTTTCAATATCTTGCCCGCTTCCTCGGCTGAGAGTCCTTCAACGTCGCGCAGCAAGAACACCAGACGGTAGTCGTACGGCAGTTTTTGAATTGCGGAATCCAGGAGGGATCGGAGTTCCTTATCCATCACCTTGTCGAGCGGCGTGTCCCGCCACGATGGGATTGTCTGAGCTGTTTGCACATCGTGGCCGACATCAGAATGGTCTTGCGACATCTCGGCGGAGTCAATCGAAATCGAGGCCTTATCGAGTTTCCGCTGTCTTCGCTTCATCCGGCAGCTGTTGACCACGACGCTATAAAGCCAGGTTGTGAACTTCGACCGTCCGTCGAACTGGTGGAGTTTGCGGTACACGTTGACAAATGTATCCTGCCACGTCTCGCTTGCTTTGTCGCTGTCACGGCATACTTTGTATGCGAAACTGTATACGAGGGTCTCATTCCGCTTCACAAGCTCCGTGAAGGCGCGATCGTCCCCTTGCTTTGCGCGCTTGATAACTTCATGGTCTGTGAGATGAGATATCATAGTGGTCCGGAGAGTCTCTACTTCAATTCCTCAAACTGTCCGGTCTGCTTGTTCTTCCGGACATTGTTCCACTGGAAATATTTCCCGTTCATCGCAATATAGACACCGTGCGGAAGCGTCTGGACGAATGCGAGCGCGCTGCCAAGGTTAAACAGCCCGTCTGAGCTTCCAAATTTGTACGGAATCATCGCTCCAGTCAGGACGATCGTCTTTTGTTGAACCGTCGCGCCGAGCACCTTTGCAGTCACTTCCATCGTATCAGTCCCGTGCGTGATAACAATCTTGTCCTCTGTTGTCTTCAGACATTGGTCTACGATGATGTGCCGATCCTGGTCTGTCATCTCAAGACTGTCGACCATCATGAGAGTCCGGATATCAACGCTGAGTTTGCATCTTCCCAGGCCGAGCATCTCTTTGAGGTGCGTGTCTTTGAAAAAGAGCGTCCCGTCGAGCTCATTGTATTCTTTGTCGAAGGTTCCGCCGGTGACAAAAACCCTGATTCCCATACATTTCCGCCATTGAGCTTGTTGAATAAGATCACGAAGCAGGCAAAATTTAGCATTTTCGCGCCACAATTGCTAAGAGAGTGTGGAACCGCTTGCGGATTTGCTACCAAATGCCCAACTTTGTGTGGCGTTGGGAGTTCGTCTTAAACCGACCGGCTGCTGCGTGTGTCCATACTGCGGGCTTGGCTCAACGGAATGTCCCTAAGAAAGTGTTTCAGAAGGAAGACAATCGGACCCCTCGGCTGTCCAAAGGAGGATTCATGAAGAAAGTTCTCATCGTCACGCTGGTGCTCGGGTTGATGACTGCAACCTCGGCATTCTCACAAGCGCCGAATCCGGCCAATCAGAAGTCGCTGCTCGCGTTGAAGGAACTGTTCCAGCAGCTGCGGGATTATGCTCAGACGAACATTATCCCGAAGATGAAAGAGATGAAAACCAGGCTGGACAACTCAATGTCGTCCGAAGACCTTCAGAGTCTTGACAAGCTCCGTGACCAGGCCTCACAGATGAAGGCCGAGGGGAAGAAGGATGCTCTGATGCTCAAGAGAGCCTGGAAGAGCAACAACATCATTGATGTCAAATTGTACGTGGGGAAGATCAAAGACCTCAAGAGCGGGCGCGATGACCTCCTCAAAGACCTCAAACCACTGGGGTTGAAATACAAGACTACTTTGGAGGAGATCGGCAAGGATGCGAAGCCTTCCGGAAAAGTCTGGCAGGAGGACGTGAAGAAGCTCGTCGCCGGATGGTATCTCAAGCATATGGGCGATCTCTCGGCGGACCACAAGAAGGCGTTCGCGAAGGGAATCGAGAAGCTGAAGCTGTTTGCCGGCATGGATGCGGGGCTGAAAGCGAAGCTCGCTGCTGCCCGTTTCATGCTGTGGGACGGAAACGACCTTCCTGAAATCGGCCAGTTTTTCGATGAAGCGAATTTGAATCCCGACAAGGCAACGGATGGTGCTCCGGCAGGGTATGCTCTCGAGTCGAATTATCCGAACCCTTTCAACCCCTCGACAACGATTTCTTTTTCCATCCCGGAGGCACAGCACGTTTCCCTCGTCGTTTATGATGCACTCGGCCGGGAGGTCGCCACGCTGGTCGATTCAGAACTTGGTGCGGGGAGTCACAGCTTCACGTTCGATGGACAACATCTTTCCAGCGGAGTCTATTTTTACCGGATTCGTGCAGGCGATTTTGTTCAGGAAAAGAAAATGCAGCTCGTGAAATAGCGAGAAGTCTCTCTCAGAGATCTCAGAGCCCCCGCGAGGGGGCTTTTTTGTTTTCAGACCATGATCAATCTGAACTTCATCACTCATTTTCGTATATTAGGCACAGGTTTTTGCATATTATTACAGTATTCGATTGCAGCGGCATTCGTTGCTTTCACAACTCATCTACTCAACCACTTAATACTCACTACTTAATACTCCACTACTTTCATATTTACACAATCCCATCCTCACACTTGATCACATATCGCTCCAGTACGGCGGACGAGTTCTGTTTGATGACCTGTCGTGCATGATCGGTCCCCACGACCGCATAGGCTTGGTGGGCTCGAATGGCGCTGGGAAGACCACAATCCTCAGAATTGTCACCGGGCTTGTGCAGCCGGATTCGGGCGTCATCAGCAAGGCACACTATGTCACCGTAGGGTACTTGCCGCAGGAAGGGGTCGCTGTTTCCGGACGCACGCTCTACAGGGAGGCCGAGTCGGCATTTGAAGATGTTCTCGAAGTGCAGGGGGAGCTTGAAGAAGCTCAGGTGAACCTCACGCGCCTGAATCCGGAATCTGAAGAATACGCCGAAACGCTCGAGATCTACGGCGAGTTGCAGCACAAACTCGAAGACCTGGATGCGTTCCGTATGAAATCGAAAGTGGAGCGAGTGCTCATGGGGCTTGGATTTGCCGTCAAAGATTTGGACCGGATGACGGAAGAATTCAGCGGCGGCTGGCAGATGCGCATTGAGCTCGCGAAACTGCTTCTCCGCGAACCTTCAATCCTGCTTCTGGACGAACCGACCAATCACCTCGACCTCGAAACGCTCCAATGGCTTGAAGAATATCTCAGAAACTACAACGGGGCGGTCGTCCTCGTGTCGCACGACCGGGCTTTTCTCGACAGCCTCTGTTCCCGTACGCTTGCCCTTAGCCTCGGGAAAATGGAGCACTATGCAGGGAACTACTCTTTCTATGAGCAAGAGCATATTAAGAGAAGGGAGCTCAAGGTTCAGTCCCTCAGGAACCAGCAGCAGAAGATCAAGGAAACGCAGGAGTTCATCGACCGGTTTCGCTACAAGGCGACAAAGGCCCGACAGGTGCAAAGCCGCATTAAGCAGCTGGAGAAGACCGAAATAATTGAAATCGAGCCCGAGGAGAGCGGAATTCGATTTGATTTCCCGCAGCCCCCGGCGAGCGGTCGTATCGTGATGGAATTGAAAGATCTCTCGAAGAGTTATGGTGCGCTGGAGGTTTTTGAAAGCCTGGACTACAAGATCGAACGGGGGGACAGAATCGCCGTCGTCGGTCCGAACGGTGCGGGTAAATCGACGCTCTCCCGTATTCTTGCAGGCGCGGAATCGTTCAATGGAGGCCAGAGGATACCCGGGCACAGCGTCACGCTCTCGTACTTCGCCCAGCATCAGGCGGAAGAACTGGATCCCGCGCGTGACGTGTTCGATACTCTGGATGAGATCGCCGAAGGGGAGATACGGAAGAAGCTGCGCACGCTCCTTGGTTCCTTCTTGTTCCACGATGATGATGTGTTCAAAAAGGTATCTGTACTTTCCGGCGGCGAAAAAAGCCGGCTCGCCCTTGCAAAAATGCTCCTCAAGCCGGCGAATTTTCTGATCCTCGACGAACCGACGAACCATCTGGACATGAAATCGAAGAGGGTTTTGCAGGAAGCGCTCTCGAGATATGACGGGACGTTTCTGATTGTTTCGCACGACCGAGCGTTTCTCGAACCCATTGTCAACAAAGTGATCGAAGCGGGGAACGGGACGGTGCGCACATATATCGGAACCATCTCGGATTACATTGCGAAGAAACGTCAGGAGAAGGAGAGAGCGGTTGCACCGCCTGCGCTGGACGAGCTGAAACTCTCGACAGGACGCGAACTGAGCGACAAGGAGCGAAAGCGGAGCGAAGCGGAGAAACGACAGCAGCTCTCAGTGAAACTCCGTCCCCTGAAACAGCGTGTGGAGACGCTTGAACGCGAAATTGCACAGCTGGAGTCTCGGCACAAAGAGATCGAAGAAGCCATGCTCGACCCCGAGCTCTACAAGAACGGAACGGAGACCAAGAAAGTATCTGCAGAACGCAGGGAGATTGAACAACACCTCGCCCACGCGTACGATCAGTGGGAGACGATCCAGACCGAAATCGAGAAAGTCCGCACCGAACAATAACTTCCCGCACACGCCGGATTATTCCACAGCATTCGTCCCGACCGTTTTCTTTTGCCGCATTCATTGACCCTTGTTGCGTTTCTCATTCTTGAGACAGCGGACAATCCCATCTCCAATCTTCAAGCACATCTTCATTTTCTTTCATAGATTGCAGTCGCCGGTTCCGCACGCACCGAAAAGGAATTCGTCGACACCATCCCTCACCAATAACATTGACAGGCCTGAACGTCATGTCCGCATCGTATCCACGCACAATCCCAAGACTCTTTGAAGACAGTGTCCAGAAATTCTCCGAGAAAATAATGATGTGGGAGAAAAGAGGAGACGCGTACAAAGGGTCGACGTATCGTGAGATTCAGGAATCCGTCCATCAATGTGCTGCGGGATTGATAAGCCTGGGTTTGGAAAAAGGGGACCGCCTCGGACTCATCTCCGAAGGGCGAAACGACTGGGTCATCGCGGAGCTCGGGATCCTCTACACCGGGGCCATCAACGTCCCGCTTTCTGTCAAGCTCGAGGAGCGCTCGGATTTGAAGTTTCGCCTCGCCCACTCGGGTTGCAGAATGGTCGTCGTCTCAGGTAACCAGGCCCAGAAGGTCATGAAGATGAGGGTCGACCTGCCGGATCTTGAAAAGATCATCCTGCTTGATCCGCAGGGACAGCTTGCTGAGGATGAAATAGGGTTTCCCGAACTGCTCAGTCGTGGAAAGGAATACCTGAAGCGGCATCGATCTGATCTTGAACGACGGTGGCAGTCTATTCAGGAACATGACCCGGCGACGATCAGCTATACATCGGGGACGACAGCAGACCCGAAGGGGGTCACGCTGACGCACCGCAACTACACGGCGAATGTCAAACAATGTTCAGATCACCTGCCGCAGCCAGAGTGGTATTGTTCGCTTATCATCATCCCATGGGACCACTCGTTTGGTCACACCGCGGGTATCTATCTGCTGACGAGTATCGGGGCAAGTATGGCTTCGATACAGTCGGGGAAGACTGCGCTGGAGACACTCAGGAACATCCCAACGAACATCAAAGAGATCAAGCCGACATTCTTGCTGAGTGTACCCGCTCTGGCCAAAAACTTCAGAAAGAACATAGAAAAAGGAATCAGCGAGAAGGGAAAGCTGGTCTGGAATCTGTACCGGAAAGGATTGGAAATCGCGTACGCACATTACGGTGACGGCTACAATGGCGGGAAGGATGTCGGCAAGCCGATACATCCGCTCTACACTCTTTGTGAAACGCTCATCTTCAGAAAGATCCGTGCGAGCTTTGGCGGCCGGCTGGATTACTTCGTTGGTGGCGCGGCGCACCTCGACGTCGAACTGCAGCGGTTCTTTAATGCTATCGGCCTCCCGATGTATCAAGGCTACGGCTTGAGTGAGGCCGCACCCGTTGTCTCCTGCGACACTCCGACGAAGCACAAATTCGGTTCTTCCGGCACGGTGCTCCCGCGTATCGACGTTAAGATCTGTGACGATCAGGGAAATGCTCTGCCTGTTGGACAGAAGGGGGAGATTGTTGTCCGGGGCGAAAACGTGATGGCGGGGTACTGGAACAACGAGCGCGCAACGCGAGAAACCCTCCGCGATGAATGGCTCTTCACGGGCGACATCGGCTACCTGGATGCGGATGGATTCCTCTTTGTCCTGGGGCGTGAGAAGAGTGTTCTCATCGGCCACGACGGCGAGAAGTACAGTCCGGAAGGAATCGAAGAAACGATCGTTGCCCATTCGCCCTTCATCGAACAGGTCATGCTGTACAACAATCAATCGTCGTACACTGTTGGGCTCATAGTCCCGAACAAAGAAGCGGTTCTCGGCTATTTGAAACACAAGCATCTTTCCTGCCACACCGACGAAGGGCAGACGGCTGCGTTGCGGCTGCTGGAATCGGAGATCAACCGGTACCGGGAAGGGAATAAAAGCGCCGGCATGTTCCCTGAGCGATGGCTCCCTGCAGCGGTCGCAGTTCTTGGTGAGGGATTTACGGAGCAGAACCGATTGATGAACAGTACGATGAAGATTGTGCGCGGGCGTATTTCAGAGTTCTATCAGAACCGTATCGAGTACGCGTTGACGCCTGAAGGAAAGGACTTCTGCAATCATCAGAACAAGAACATCGTCAAGCGATTCGAAGAAGGCAAGAAGTAAGACGGAACAAAGAAGGTCCCGTTCGCAGAACAAATCTTCTCATGAGTATGCTACCTGTGCATCCCCATGTACATCCCGCCGAAATACGGTATCAGCCATATCAGCCAGACGATCATGCTGAACCGATGAAAGCCTGATCTGCTGCTTTCGGTTCCCTTCAAGCTGACGTATGTAGCCCACAACGCGTGCGAGAGCATAAGTATAAGGGCGATCTGCCCGGTCAACGTGTGAGGGGCGGTCAGATCGAAGGGCCCCTGGGCCATTCGATGCATCGCCCAGGTTCCGGAGACGTCGAACAGGAATCCGGTCCAAAACGCGGCTACGTGCCATGGTTTAAGGTAGCGTACAAGACGTTCGGACCAGACCCCCAGGGAATAGAAGACGAGTGCGAGCGTAATGAGGATGGAGGCGACAGTCATGTGTTCATTCACCTTTGATTTGTCTGTGATATCATTTCGGAGACAGTCTCGAACGTGAATCCGCGCCCGCGAAGCCGGGCAATGATCTCCGGCAGCGCTTCGGCAGTGTGCCATCCCCGCCTGTTGATATGCATGACGACGATGGAACCGTTCTTCGCCATCGACGTCACGTAGCTGATCAGCTTCTCTTTCGTAAAGCCGGGATCCGGATCACCCGAGGCGAGGTCAAACTGGATGGTCTTGAGTCCGAGCTCCGCCGCAACACGCACGACCCTGTCGTTGTATTCACCATACGGAGGTCGAAAGAGCGTGGGCCGTTTGCCCGTAAGCGAATCCATGACGTCCTGCGTTCGCTGGAGCTCGTGGCGGATGCTGTCGTCCGACATCGTATTCAGATGCGGATGTTGATAGGTGTGATTGGCCAGCTCGAACTGAGGATGGGAGGCGAGCTGTCGTGTATGCTCCGGTTCTTCTTCCATCCATTTGCCGCCAAGGAAAAGCGTCGCTGGAGTCTTCGTTTCAATCAGGATGTTTGTGATTCGCTCATCGTAGCGGCTCGGCAGCGTGGTGGAGCAAGCGTCGAACGTCAGGGCAATCACTTTGAGATCCCGGGGGCCGTGGAGAATCACGACCGGAGCAATTGGTTGAATAGTCCCGGATGGTTTCGCGGTTGCGAGAAGAGGAATCGTGAGGCTGTCAGTGCTGGCCACTCGATCGACGGGAGGACCCTCCGGCTGAAAGGGCAGTGTGACTTCCACCCTTTGTTTTGTTCCATGCAGTGACAGCATGAAGAACGATGCGGCGGTGGCAAGAGCAATGACCCCGTGAATCCAGTTTCTATGCATGACAGGTGCGGTGTACTTTGCAAATAGGAAATTCGGATGTGCGTGGAGAGAACAAGTGCATCGAGTTACGCAACGAGAAGGTCTCTCTTCTAGTCTGCAAGAAGACAACAAGTCCCTCGTTCGGACAGGAGAGTATACCAAATAATTCTGGAAAAACCTTGCCCTGTTGTTATTGCATCCGGCGCGAACAGGTGAAGGATCTCTTGATGTGTGTGCAGACATTGATGCGTCGGAGGTGCGCAGGTTCGGGTGTGACAGGTGGTATGGGTGTGGCGGGGGTCTGCGACGTCGCCTGCTGGACGTACAAGACAAGCGGGTGAGCATGCGTTGCTCACCCGCCGGAACTCATGACCTCGGGATGCAATAGAACGAAGAACCTAGCGATTCTCTGCAATCTGTGTTGGGGCGCTGACAGAAGGAATGAAGGCAAATGTTCCCTCCGACACATACAGATTATAATACCACGCGCTGTGGAGCTGGACCTTCGGGTTGTCGTCGAATCGCACGGCCTGCTTCACCGCATAGACTCCACGGTCGTCGCCGATTTTGCACAGCGCCCATGCTGCAGCAACCCGACATCGTACATCGGTACAGGACCGCAGAACTCTCATCAGGGGGATCACTGCGTCCTGAGCTTCCAGTTCGCCCAGCTGATAAATCGAACTTCGGCGCAAACCGTCGTTTGTGCTCGACACGCCCTTGAGCAGATTCTGGACGGCGAGATCATATTTTGCCTCACCAATTTCTTTCTTCACGTCACTTGCCGTTGCTGGCAGGGCCAGAATGATAGCCAGTGCAATCACTCCGAAAACCTTTCCGCTCCGCTTCATTGCATCCTCCGTAACGATGGTTGTAATTTGGTGGCCCGAGTGTCAAGATACCAGGTGCGTTCAGGAGTGGATACGCCTTCACTCTCTCCGTGTTCTGACATTTCCTCCAATGGTGTTCAGGCTGACGTGAACAGCCCTCAATCGGGGACGAGCGGTCCTTTTTGGGGGGAACCCTCAGGGACTTCATAACGTCTTAGATACAGAAGCCGGAATGCTGCCAGCGACTCTGCAAGAACCCCCATAAACCCCTAGAATTGCAGGCATTTGCTCACGAATGGACTCCCGCGTTGAAAAGGTCAAAATTGAGCTTGTTTGCGCTCGCTGTTCCAAGCGACTCGAATGGGCCTGGGTGATTCGATATAAATCCTACAGATTGACGCGATTTGTCTACGTGTGCGGTGAGTGCGGGAATGTCATCAAAGTGACGAACGCACAACGGGAAAGTGCGTGTCATGGAACTCTCCCGATACCTCTTGGTCTGAACATTTCTTGAAGCAGAAGTGGTCAAGCTCGATCAACTCGGGCGGAATGAAGTGATTATCTCCCTCCTGGCTTCTTTCCTTATCGTGGTCCTCGGATTGTTGCTCCGCCTGTTATCCCCTCCGCCGTTGTCCTGAGATATGACGATCCCTGTCAGGTCTTGGCTTGGTTGTGGGGCGGCGCTTATTCTATCTCAACTTCGTAGCTCAGTCGGAACGGATAGTTCGCAGCGCACCAGGCTACCAAAGTAAAGATGGGATAGTCCTGTTCGAGGCAAAGCCGCATAGGCGCGGAAAGTGGAGGGAAGAGAGAGTTTCAATGAAGCAGGTGCAGGAACCGCGTACTGGGGGGTAGGACTGAACAGGGTCGGCTGCGCTATCGATTGGGGGTCGACTTCAGCGACACTGTCTCCTTCTGCGGGAGATCGGATCTGTCCGTTGCGGGCTTGTGCTTGTCATTCGATGAAGTCACGCCAGGGGAGCTCGGAACGCCAACCATCGACTTGCTCGCGTAAGCGAGCGTTTCGAGTTCTTCACGGAGTTGCCGGAAATAGTGATCGAGTTTTTCCTTTCCGCCTGCCTGAACGTGCGAGCGGAGAAGGTGTTCACTTTCGTCGGTCAGGAACGCCACCTTCGCAATCGCCATTTGAACAATCTCAGAAAGTGAAGTTACGGAATTGATGATCTGGCCAAGAGCAGCCAGGTTCTTTTCCCGTTCGCGTGCGGTGGCTTCAAGCTGTTCCTTTTCTTTTCTGAAAAGGTACCTCTCGTATACACCGTTGACGAAGATCGGAAAGTGCGTCTTGTCGAACTGATCCTTCCTCAGATAGTCGTAGGCGCCCAGCTTCATTGACTCGACAGCGATGTTCTCTGATCCGGCGCCGGTGAGCATGATGACCGGTATTTCCGATTTTTGCTCGTGCAGCCACTGAAGAACGTTCAGCCCGGTCATGCCCGGCATCTTATGATCGAGGATGATAATGTCGAAATGAGACCTCTTGAGCGTCTCTACCGCTTCATCACCCGACTCGCAAGGATACACCTCAAAGCGCTTCGTCGATTCGAGCACGGTGGTGAGGACACGGAGGAAAGACTCTTCATCCTCGGCGACCAGGGCTCTTATTTTAGTTGATTCATCCATAGTGGTTGTTTCAAGTTCGCGCTTTCAACTTCAAGAATCCAGCACAATATTAGCAGGAATCAGCGGGAAGCGCAGTGCCCGACGTCACCAACCTGTATCTCATTGCAAATCAATTGGTTGCAGGACTTCTTCATCCCTAGCTAATACAAGACTGTGGGTGAAAACCGAGTCTATTGTCCCGATTCAGGTACCTGCAAAACCCGAAGCTCCCTGCAGCCAAAGTCAACCAAGCCGGTCGCCTGCGTCGAGCGCTTCCAAATTGCAGGACAAGCGAGTATTCGTTTGTGTTGATGCAACAAGTAGCGCCAGATACCGTTAGTAAATCGAACGGTGTTATCCAATGATAGCTTGCCGCCAATTCTCCTGCTGTGCCATGAGTCACGCTGGTCGATATCGATCAGTCTTGTCGGAAAAGGGACAAATCCGGGCGGGTTGCACATGTTTTCTGGTTTGATTCTTCAGCACTATTCGATCACCTGCGGAATTTCGCCACAACCGGCAATCTACCTGGCTCCCGGGGCCGTCAGAACCATAGCTCGGGCAAAAGAAACCGGTACCTTCGCGCGCGTCAAATCAATCACAATTGACACAGACTCCGTAAAGGGGAAGTAATGAAGACTCCGATTCAGCGGTTCACAGTGGCAAGCGGGTGTCTCTTGGTCGCGTGTATCTTCAGCACCCTCTCAGCCAAGGAGATACTGAGGCCTCTGCGAACCGATACACCTCCGATCATCGATGGGAGGCTGGATGATGCCATCTGGCAGGTGTGTCCCAGCGTCACGAATTTCAAGACCTTCGCTCCGGATTTCGGACGTGACGGGTCGGGCAAAACGATCGGCTATATGGCGTACGACAGCGAGAACCTCTATTTTGCATTTCGGTGTTTCGACGGGGAGCCCGACAAGATCAAGAGCGTCGTCAGCAGTCGCGACAATGTGGGGTCGGACGATTGGGTTTGCATCAATCTCGATTCCTTCAACGATCAGCAATCGCTGTATGCGTTCTACGTCAATCCGGATGGTATCCAAATGGACAGCCGCTTCGCGGCCGGACGTGAAGATTTCAGCGCTGACATAGTTTGGTACAGTGCAGGACAGAAGACCCCCGATGGCTACACCATAGAAATGCAGATCCCGCTGAGAAGCATACGATATTCCGAAACGAATCCTGTTCAAATGTCGGTCTTCTTCGAGCGATACATCACGCGGCTCTCCGAGCATTCCTCGTATCCGGAGCTCAATCCCGCAAAAGGAATGAATTTCCTTCCTCAGATGACTCCGTTGCTCTATCCGGATGTGAAGCACTTTTCCCTCCTTGATATTCTTCCTGCAGTGACGTACAGCCAGAAATACAAGCTGGACGCAGGGAAGCTCATCGTCGACGAGAACAAAGGGGACTTCAGTCTCACTGCTACCTATGGGCTCACCTCTGATCTCATCCTCGACGGGACATATAATCCCGATTTCAGCCAGGTCGAGGCGGATGCGGGGCAGGTAGACGTGAATCTGCGCTCTGCATTGTTCTATCCGGAGAAAAGGCCGTTCTTCCTCGAGGGAAGCGAAATCTACAATGTTGCCGCTACACAAATGTCGGCGATTGACCCTGTTGTCTCAGTTGTTCATACAAGGATGATGGTGAATCCGCTCGTGGGCGGAAAGCTCTCGGGCAAGATCGATGCAAAAAACACCATCGCCTCGTTGTACGTTATGGATGAGGTCCCATCTGATGAGCGGACGCTTTCGGGCGACTATTCCCATTTTCCGATTTTCCGGTATAAGCGGTCGTTGGCAGAGGACAGCTATCTCGGAGCAATCTACGCCGGCCGGGAGCTCAAGGATCGTTATAATCGTGTGCTGGGAGTTGATGGAATGCTGAGGGCGACGCAGGCGAGCATGGTTCAATTCAATGGACTGTATTCGGCGACGAAACTTGATGCAGCGACGAAGCAGGCGCCGGGATATTCGGTCAGCGCGGATTTTTCGCACGGGACGCGGGATCTGGACTTCTCGCTGAGTGCCAATACGATTTCTGAAGATTTTGCTACCGAATCGGGTTATGTCACCCGAACAGGCCTCCTCGGATTGTCCGGAATGGTTCGGCCGAAGATCTATCCTCAGGGAAGCATGTTCCAGCGGATTTCGTTTGAGTTGGTATCGGCCCAAACGAGGGACAAGTTTGCCCGCATGTGGGAGACCTACAACCACGTTGCCATACGTCCCGCATTTCTCGGTGCGATGAACGCGACGCTCCTCTATGCGTATGCGACGGAGATTTTCGCGGGCGAATCATTCAACACCGGGGGGGGGCAGGCTTCTGTCAGCGGGTTGGTGACGAAGCAAGTGCGCACCTCTCTTTCGTTCCGAGCCGGGAGTGCGATCTATTATTCTTCGACACCGTATCAGGGAAGAAGCAGCCGGGCTTCAGCGGCGGTCATTTATCAGCCCACGGCGAACCTCGAGACCAACGTGAGCTTTGTGTACTCTGATTTCTATCGCGCATCGAACTCGGAAAAAGTCTACGAGTATCCTATCGCGCGCGCGAAGATCACCTATCAGATGAACAAGTACCTCTTCTTCCGGGGAATTCTCGAGTACAACAAGTACCGGGGGAGGATGCTGACTGATTTCCTTGCTTCGTTCACGTACATTCCCGGCACCGTTGCACATGCCGGTTATGGTTCGCTCTACGAGAGAGTGGAATGGGATAACACGCGTGGCAGCTATGTGAGCAGTGACCGGTTTCTGGAATCACAGCGCGGGTTCTTCTTCAAGATGTCATACTTGTGGCGGATGTGAGGGGGGGTTCTTTTTTGTCAAGCGATAGTAAGGCGGGAGGGGTTGATTCATCTTCTCGGATGATGTAGATTTATCCCACACTCTGGTGTACCGTTTAGACCATTCTTTCTTCAATGCAGACCCGGTTTGCAGCTCCCCACCATGTCCTCCTCCCTCACCAAAATCTGGATTCACACCTTCTTCTGCACCAAGAACCGCATGCCCCTTATCGATGCATCGTTTGAACCCAAGCTCCATGCCCATGTCAAAGACCATCTTGAAAATGACTTCCATTGCCTCCTTCAAAGTATCAACGGAACTTCAGACCATCTCCACCTTCTTTTCCTCCTCAATCCGAATTACGCGGTGAAGGACATACTCAAAAACATCAAGGGTGAATCTTCTCACTGGGTCAATAGCAACGATTTCATTATTTCAAAGTTCGCTTGGCAAAAAGCTTACACGGCGATCTCAACGGCGAATTCGCTCGTCAAGGATGTGGAACAATTTATCGAAGCGCAGAAGGAATACCACCGAACTCTGACATTTCTTGAAGAACAACAACGCATTTTCACGTTGCACCAAATGCACTTCAGCCTCGGAACAATCTGGGCTGCCAGCCCGGCTTGAGTCCCGAGGGACACCATCCTGCTCCGGGTAACGACAATTCTCCGCCGCCCCTTTCTTTTCTCAGAAACCTTCGTAGATTGACTCCGTTTATCATGAAATCCAGATTCGCACCGGAACAATCACTTCAATTCCAGACCGCCATGACCAAACACCGTTTGTTCGTCGTTGTTTTCCGCCGAGTTTTGCTAGGGGTCGTCATTCTACCAGTACTGGTTCTGTTTTTCTCCGGCTGTTCTTCCACAGGAACGCTGCAGCGTCAGGCGAAATCTATCCCTGAAGCGGAGCTGAGGGCATTGGCCGCAGGAATCCATGAACGGGCTCTTACAATGGATACGCACGACGACATATCCGGCAATTTTGGAGCGGAGGGGGATGATGAGGCAAGCCCGGAGAACAAACGACAGGTCACCCTTTTCAAAATGAAAAAAGGAGGACTTGATGCTGAATTCTTCGCCGTTTTCACAAGCGTTGGCGACCGTTCGGCTGCATCCTACGAGGCGGCCTATAAGACGGCAATCGCTCTCTTCGATGCGATACGACGGCTCCCTCAGCGGTATCCCGAGCTGGTCGAGATCGCATACACGGCTGCCGATGTTCTCCGCATTCACAAGAGTGGCAAACTGGTTGCCTGCATTGGCATGGAGAATGGTTACCCGGCTGCAGCCGATCTGGGGAGAATAAAGGAGTTCTACGACAAGGGGGCTCGGTATATCACGCTGACCCACACTGCGCACAATCAAATTTGCGACTCTTCAACGCCGCGGGACGGCCAGCCGAACGAAGAGTACGGAGGACTGAGCGACTTCGGCAAAAATGTTGTTCGAGAAATGAACAGGCTCGGCATGATGGTCGATGTGTCTCATACGTCGAAAAAGGCAACTCTCGCAGCGATCGCGCTCTCAAAGGCTCCGGTTATCGCATCGCACTCCGGTGCAAGCGCTGTCAATCAGCATCTTCGGAACCTGGATGATGAATCGCTGCTGGCAATAAGAAAGAATGGCGGCGTCGTGCAGGTGGTTTCCCTGGCCGATTACATCAAGACGCGGGTGGATCCGCCGGGACGCTCTGCTGCACAAGATTCCATTCGTAAGGAGTACGGCATTCCCGAAGGTCGCGGCGACGCAGCCCGCAAGGCGATGCAGGCTCTCAGTGAGGAACAACGCGCGAAGTTCAGGGAGAAGATCCGGGGGCTCGATACAAAATACCCGAGATCGCTCGTAACGGTCCAGGATATGGTCGACCACATCGATCATGTCGTAAGGGTCATCGGCGTGGATCATGTCGGGATCGGAACTGATTTTGATGGCGGCGGAGGGGTGACGGGATTCAACGATGCGGGCGAAGCAATGAACATCACGACGGAGTTGGTGAAGCGCGGCTACACGGAGGAAGACATTGATAAGATCTGGGGAGGGAACCTGCTTCGCGTGTGGAGAGATGTCGAACGCGTAGCGAAGGAAATTCAATCTGGAAGCAGGTGAGTTTTGAGTTTCAAGTTGCTGGTGTTCTGCGCTGATGGCTGAACGCTGACGGCTCGCCGCTGAAATAAGTTCCAAGATTGGAAGGAGATCATTCGATGAAGACAATTGGATTGGTTGGAGGGACTGGCTGGATTTCTACGATCGACTATTACCGCTTCATCAATCTTGAAGTGAACGCCCGCCGCGGCGGCCAGAATACCGCGAAGATCGTTCTCTATTCAGTGGATTTCGGAGAAATTGATGCGTTCCACGCAAAGGGGGATATCGATGGTGTGGGCGCATTGCTCACGGACGCGTCGAAAAAGCTCGTGAGCATTGGTGCCGATTGCATCCTCCTGTGCGCAAACACGATGCACATGCACGCCGAACGCGTCCAGGCGGCGGTTCCGGTTCCTTTGATTCACATCGTGGAGGCGACAGCGAAGCAAATCCGGGCGAAATCGATGAAGAAGATAGGGCTCCTGGGGACCAGGATGACCATGGAACGGGAATTCTACAAGAAGAAATTGAACGATGCCGGCATCGAGGTCCTGGTTCCGGAGAAAGAGGAGAGGGACTTCATTCAGCGGACCATCAATGACGAACTGGTGAAAAATCTCTTCCTGCCGAAAAGCAAAGCGGGATTTCTTGAAATCATCAAGAAACTCAAGACCCATGGTGCTGAAGGTGTCATTCTTGGCTGCACCGAGATACCGCTTCTGGTTAAGCAGGAAGATACGGACCTCCCGGTCTTTGATACGACGCACATTCATTCGCTGGCTGCTGTCGATTTCGCACTTTCCGACTAAACTCGCCGCAGTACTCATCGGGAGCACCGCTCCCGATGAGAGCGGGCGGTTTCTCCGCCTTCGTTAGGCCACTCAAAGCCCCTTGGTTCTCTCTTCGTTGTAGCCCCCCAGAAAGAGGATTCACTTTCTTCTTGACATTTGTTAACTGTATATATATCTTATATACAGTATATACAGTCATCGAATCCCATCATCGCCGCGCGTCCACAACGTACATGAAAATCCTTATTTCAAATTCCTCCCCTGATCCGATCTACGAGCAGATAAAGAACGAGATCAAGCGTCAGATCGTCACGGGAGCTCTCGGCGACGGTGAAGCACTCCCATCCATCCGGAAACTCGCGATGGATCTGCAGATCAGTGTCATCACAACGAAACGCGCCTATGACGATCTGGAGAAGGAGGGACTCATATCCTCGGTCGCGGGGAAGGGGACGTTTATTTCGGCAAAGAACAAAAACTTTCTGAAAGAAAAGAAACTCAAACTTCTCGAATCTAAGCTCGCAGAAGCAATAGAAGCAGCAAACATGCTCGGCGTCAAACCCAAAGAACTCGAACGGATGCTCTCATTGCTCCTGAAGGAAGACTAATGGAAAACGTCATTGAAGTGGATTCGCTCGCCAAAGGGTACACCGGATTCCGGCTCAAAGATGTCTCATTCGGTATCCCGAAGGGCTACATCACCGGACTTGTCGGGCCGAACGGAGCGGGGAAGACGACGATCATCAAACTCATCATGAACCTGATCACGAAACAAGGCGGGACGATCAGGGTATTCGGTCTTGATAACCTCGAGCACGATGTTGAAATAAAAGACCGTATCGGTTTCGTCTACGACACGCCGTATTTCTACGAAGATCAGGACCTGCAAACGCTGATGAGTGGCATCGGTCCATTCTATTCAAAGTGGGACGGCAAGAAATTCTCGTCGCTGCTTGACCGCTTCGGATTATCTCCGAGGAAGAAGTTCATGTCGCTCTCCAAAGGGATGAAGACGAAGTTTGCCCTCGCCCTCGCTTTGTCGCATGATGCTGATTTGATCGTTCTGGACGAACCTACGGCGGGACTCGATCCGCTGTTTCGAAGGGAGTTCCTCGACATGCTCACAGAGATCATCCAGGACGAGGAGAAATCAGTCCTCTTTTCGACGCATATCACCTCCGATCTCGACCGCGCGGCTGACTACACGGTCATCATCGACAACGGCGAGATTCTCTGTTCTCTATGGAAGGACGAGATACAGGAAAAGTGGGGAGTGGTCAAGGGGCGCGAAGATTTCATCACACAGGAAAACAAGGCGCTTTTCAAAGGGTGGAGAAAGCATCCGCACGGTTTTGAGGCCCTGACATCCGACGTTCCGAAAGTACGGCAACTTCTGGCGGGCAGCGTGATCATTGAGCACCCAACCCTGGAAGATCTATTGTACTATATGCACGCGGGAGGAAACCATGCGTAGGCTTGTCGCGAATGATTTCAAACTAAATGCCGTCCTGTTCTTCTCCTTGTTTGTAATCTCGAATCTATTGTACTTGCTTCTGGCGCGGATTGACATGCTCGGATGGGGCTACGGTCCCGGAGGCATCGGAATGGGCCTCGCCATAACGTCAGTCATGGTGCTCGCTTTGTTCCTGAGGGAAGATCAAAACAAAGGACAGATCATATATCGCAGCCTTCCGTTGAGTCACGCGAAGATCGTCTCGGCGAGGTACATCGCGATCTTCCTGATTGGTATCGCAAATATCGCGTACGGAGTGGCGGTCCAATCAACAAACTCTCGCCTGGGCCCGTGGGTGCGAAGATTCCCGGGAAGGATTGTCCACGACCTGACCACTCAGGTGGACTCAGGATATGCACTGGAACATTCGCTCATCGCACGCGCGCTCACACTCACCATTATGATCTCTCTTGCGGTTCCGCTGATCATTCGCTACGGGTCGCTGTGGAGAATCCTCCTGGGATATCTTGCCTTGATATTCGCGTGGTCAACGGTGGTCAAACAACTGCTTCGCTTTTCATTGTATACAGGCTTCTTCCTGGGGTTGGAGCGGTGGATGTTCTTTTCGGTAGTCGTCATATGCATCGCCCTGTCGATCTCCTGGCGGTTATCAGTCTGGCTCTACGGTAGAAGGGAATTGTGAGGGTGGGTCTCAGACCACGTTCAGTGGCTGACCTTCTCAATTCGAGGTCTATCGGAATCCCGGCATCGAACATCTCATGCTGCAATTACATCGCGTAGGAATCATCCCTTCATATCATTCCGCAGTTTCCAAAAATCGCTTTCTGATTTCCCTTGTTCTTCTTATCTTGAACGGTCAATTTCCTCCAATCCAGAAAAAGGACTTCGCATGACCATTCAGAAGAACTCAGTCGTGACAATCAACTATACGCTCAAGGATGATACCGGCGGCCTCATCGAAAGCTCTGAAGGGCAGGAGCCGTTGACGTATCTTCACGGCCAGGGAAATATCATACCCGGACTCGAGGCATCGCTCGAGGGAAAATCAGCCGGCGAATCGATCAATGTCTCCATTCCTCCGGAAGATGCTTACGGTATCTGGGAAGAGTCGAAAATCCTGATCATCCCGAAAGCACAGTTCAGCGGTGTGGAGGAAATACAAGTCGGCATGGAGTTCAGCGTCCACAGTAACGTGGGAGAGAAGATCGTTACTGTAACAAAAGTCGAGGATGAAACGGTTACGGTTGATGCGAACCATCCGCTTGCGGGGAAGACGCTCAACTTCGATGTTATCGTCGTCGGCGTACGCGAGGCGAACTCCGATGAACTCGACCACGGGCACGCACATGGAGCGGGTGGGCATCACTAGAAAATACTTGTCGGACAGGATGTCATCCTGTCCGACAGGTCAGCTGTGAGACACGAATCCTCTTCGACAGATCATCTGTCGAAGAACTGCTTCTTCCTTCTTACCTCGTTATGTTCTATCGATTCCCAAATCTGATAAACAAGCCGACTATCGTCTTCCGAGCACGAAATCAATCTGATGACGTTTCAAGAAAAAGATCTTACATTCTCCGGGCCGGGAGATCTGTTCAGAGACCAAAGGAGGTTGTATGGCAACCGTCATGATGAACATGGACGACATCGTAACAAAACCGCGGGAAATCATCTTCAGGAAGAAAGCCGAGTCTGTCATTGAGAAGCTGAAGAAAAGAAATATCAACGGGATTTACTGCCATACAACGAAAGAGGCAGTCGCCGAGATTTGTCGGATGATACCGGAAGGTGCCTCCGTTTCACTGGGAGGATCGGTCACAATCATGCAGTCGGGCCTTCTCGACGAGTTGCGAAACAAAAAGATCGATCTTCTCGACCGCTATCGTCCAGGCATCTCGAGCGAGGAAGTTGAAGCGGTGATGGCTCGTGGAATGACAGCCGATATCCAGCTCATGAGCTGCAACGCGGTGACGTCCGACGGAAAGCTTGTGAACGAAGACGGTCGTGGGAATCGCGTTGCGGGATTGATCTTCGGTCCCAAAAAGGTCATCATCATGGTGGGAGTGAACAAGATCGTCCAAAGCGTGGAAGACGGCATCACACGCATACGAGAGATTGCAGCACCTCTGAATTGCATACGACTCGGCCTCGACACGCCATGCGCCCGCACCGGGTTCTGTGATGACGCGAACTGTCTTGCGCCAGCACGCGTGTGCAGCCAGATCACAATCATCGAGTCCAATCGGGTCAAGGATCGGCTGGCGGTTGTGTTCGTGGGGGAAGAGCTGGGGTACTAGCAGAACCAAACTTCATGATTCGAAATTCATTTGTTCGATATTGGATATTCTCCGGAACCTCCGTCTCTTTCGTATGGATAGTGATTATCGAACCAGAAATAACGAATTGTGAAGCCCGGAAAACGTGAGAACAGAGCACCAATCCAGAAGGCGGAAACAAATGAACCACCTGCACCGTGTAATGATCCCATTCTTCATCCTCATCCTTTCAATTCTCTCCGCGAGGCCAGCGAACGCACCTGAGAGGCGTGATGCCGGACCCGATCTTGACGCCTGCACAAGCGTCATCGTGGGGAAAGCCGCGTCGTCCGATGGTTCAACGATGACATCTCATTCCTGCGATTCCAAGACAGACAGAACATGGATCAATGTTGTCCCGCGAATGAAGCACAAGCAGGGCGATATGGCGCTGGTCTATATGGGCTCAAAAGAGACAAAGGGACCGGGTGATCCGGACGCTATCTCAGTGGGTCAGATTCCGCAGATACCGGAAACGTACGCCTACATCAATTCCGCCTATCCTGTCATGAATGAGAAGCAGCTCGCGATCGGCGAGACGACATTCGGGGGGAAATCGGAACTCAAGAGCGACGAAGGAATACTCGATTGTCCCGAGCTCTACCGGCTGGCCCTCGAACGAGCCGGCACCGCCAGGGAGGCAATTCGTGTCATTGATCAACTTACGAAGGCCTACGGGTACAATGACTATGGGGAGTGTTTCACATTCGCGGACACGAAAGAAGCATGGCACTTCGAAATAATGGGTCCGGGGAAAGGAAAGAAGGGGGCCGTCTGGGCAGCGGTGCGGATACCCGATGATCACGTCGGTGTATCGGCAAATGCGAGCAGGATACAACAAATCGATGTGAACGATACGGCCAATGTCCTGGCTTCGGACAACGTGTTCTCGCTCGCACAAGAACATGGATGGTGGAAACCGGAAAGCGGAAAGCCGTTCGTGTTCTGTAATGCATATGCAGACAGAAATGGTTTATATAGCCGCAGAAGGGAGTGGCGTGTTCTCAGCCAGGCAGCTCCGTCTCTCAAGCTGGATCCGAACGCAGAAAACTATCCGCTCTCAGTCAAAGCAGAGAAGAAGCTCTCGGTGAAGGATGTTCTGGAAATATTTCGTGACTACTACCAGGGAACAGAATTTGACATGACCAATGGTATCTACGTGAAGGACAAGGACGGGAAGGCTGTCAAGAGCCCTGTCGCGAATCCGTTCATGAGCAACGACTACAAAGAGCTCTTCAGAGTGAAAGGCGAAAGGACCATCGCGTGTGCGAGGGCAACGTATGTTCATGTGACGCAATCGAGAGCGTGGCTGCCAGATGCGATCGGCGGAGTTGTGTGGTTAGGATACGACAATCCTGCCACAACACCTCACACCCCATTCTATTCCGGCATTGAGAGCATGCCTCAGAGCTATATGATCGATGGCCGCCAGAAGTTCAGAAGAGATTGTGCCTGGTGGGCGTACAGATCTGTGGGTCAGCTTTGCTACCTCCGCTTCCAGGAGATGCAGAAAGATGTCGAACTGGTGTGGCAGGAGATTGAGAAGAAGGCATTCGACAACCAGCCGGAGTTTGAGAAGAAGGTGCTGGAACTCTGGAAGAAAGATCCCGCGAAAGCAAAACGACAGTTGACGGAGTACAGTCACAAGCTTGCCAACGACGCAGTTGAAAGGTACTGGCAGCTGGGAGATGAACTCTGGACGAAGTACACCTACAAATTCTGACAATCCTCATGCAAAGGGTTTTCAACCACAAAGGCACGAAGTCATAGAAGAAGGCTGTTCTTTGTGTCTTCGTGGTAAAATTTCCTTCAGTCTGGCTAGGCGATTAATTGCTGAACACCGTTCCAAATTCCCTCAATTTTCCCCGACAAACAGGATTGACTTACCACAAATAAGAATTCCTGTCCCCTCTTCTTATGTCTCACCGCCTTAACGGCCAAAAACAGCCAATTTTGGTCGGCATACAATTTGTGCCATTTGACAAGATTCTTATCACTGAGAGGGATACCCGATATGGCCCAAGTGGCGGAACCGACGAAAAAGGCAAAGGGAAGTGTAGTCATCGCTGCCGAACGCTGCAAAGGCTGCGGATTTTGTGTAGAGTTTTGCCCCCCTGAAGTGCTTGAGCTCTCCACCGAGTACAATTCCAAAGGATATCACGTACCGGTTCTGGTGAAGAAGGATCAGTGCACCGGATGCGATATTTGCGGAATGGTGTGCCCTGACTTTGCGATCTACGGCTATATCATCAAGAAAAAGACGAAGGAGGCTTAACCGTGCACGCTGATCCAATTGGAGTTCTTACCGGAGCCCATTTTATCGATGGCGACCACGCGTGCAGCGAAGGAGCGATCGCGGCCGGATGCAGGTTTGTTGCCGGCTATCCCATCACCCCGTCAACGGAAGTCGTCGAGCGTATTGCAGACCGGTTCCCGTTTGTCGGCGGAGTGTTCATCCAGATGGAAGACGAAATAGCTTCCTCCATTGCAATCCAGGGTGCGGCGTGGGGAGGAAAGAAAGTGATGACCGTGACCTCCGGACCCGGGTTCTCTCTGATGATGGAGCATATCGGCCTCGCGGCGATGACCGAGACACCGTGCGTGTTTGTCGACGTGCAGCGCGCCGGTCCGTCCACCGGATTGCCGACCATGCCGGCGCAAGGCGACATGATGCAGGCTCGCTGGGGGTCGCATGGCGATTACCAGATTATTGCTCTGTGCCCCAATTCGCCCCAGGAGTGTTTCGACCTCACGATCCATGCCTTCAATCTCTCCGAACGCTATCGCGTTCCGGTGATGATGATGATGGATGAGTGCGTCGGTCATATGATCGAACGCGTCGTCATCCCGGCGGCGGACAAAATCGAAGTGGTCGACAGAAAAGTGTATGAAGGTCCGAAGGAAAACTACCGTGCGTTCGACGCCGGAAGAGACCTCGTGCCGATGATGGTCAAGGCCGGAGACGGGTACCGCATTCACGTGACGGGTTTGACGCACGACGAAAAAGGATATCCCGACATGTCCGTCAGCGCCCAGGGAAAACTGGTCCAGCGGTTGATGGACAAGATACGGCTCCACGCGGATGACATCATCATGTACAAAGAGGAAAACGTTGAGGGGGCAGATGTTGTCGTGGTGACGTACGGGATTACTTCGCGTACTGCAATTCCGGCAATCGAGCAGGCGAGGGCCAAAGGATTGAAGGTCGGTCATTTGCGACTCATCGTCGCGTGGCCGTTTCCGGAGAAGCGAATCAGGGAACTGGCGGGACGCGTAAAATCGATCGTCGTGCCTGAACTGAACATGGGTCAGATGGTGTTTGAAGTTGAGCGGTGCGCGGCGGGGAAGTGCAGTGTTGTGTCCGTGCCGCACGCAGGTGGAACTGTCCACCAGCCAAAAGAGATTTTTGCGGCGATTGAGAAATCATTGCGAGGGAAGTGAACATGCCGGAAGAACTTTACGAAATCGAAGCTACCATCCCGTCGAACCCGATCGAGGATTATCTGCGCATGGACCGGATGCCGCACATCTGGTGTCCGGGCTGTGGAATTGGTACAACGGTCAACTGTTTTGTCCGCGCGCTGCAGACCAGCGGATTGGATCTCGACAAGGTGGCTGTCGTGTCCGGGATCGGCTGCACGGGACGTGTCGCAGGATATATGAATTTGGATTCGTTCCACACCACGCACGGCCGGGCAATTCCCTTTGCCACCGGCCTCAAACTCGCCAATCCGGAGATGAAAGTCGTTGTCTATAGCGGCGACGGGGACCTGACGGCCATCGGCGGCAATCACTTTATCCACGCGGCGCGGCGCAACATGGATCTCACCGTGATTCTGATCAACAACATGATCTATGGAATGACCGGCGGACAGGCGGCTCCTACGACTCCCGTGGGTGCAACGGCATCAACCACGCCGCACGGAAACTTTGAGGAAACATTCAATCTCCCGTTCCTTGCCGAGTCGTGCGGTGCGGTGTACGTGGCACGGTGGACAGCTCACCACGTGCGTCACCTGACGAAGTCCATCAAAGAAGCTCTTGCCAAGAAGGGGTTTTCGTTTGTCGAGATCCTCGCCCCCTGCCCAACGCTGTATAGCCGGCGGAACAAGCTTGGTGACGGTCTGGATCAAATGGAATTCTATCGAGATAACAGCGAAATCAAGAATGGCGCTGACACAAAGAGCGTTGCGCTCGATTTCCAGGGGAAAATCACCGTCGGCAAATTTGTTGACAAAGAACGTCCGACCTACCTTGAAGCGATGAACGCACACTATCAGAAAAAGTATGGCGAACGCTATGTCCCTTCAGAAGAAATGAGGAAGGTGTTCCATGCCAAGGACTGAAATCAAAATCGGCGGGTTCGGCGGACAAGGGGTAATTCTCAGCGGCTACATCCTTGGACGCGCTGCCTCGATTTATGACAACAAATATGCTACGATGATCCAGGCGTTCGGGCCCGAGGCCCGCGGGAGCGCCTGCAGCGCTCAATTGATCGTCTCGGACGAACAGATCACGTATCCCTACATCATTGCGCCAAATGTCATGGTGCTGATGTCGCAGGAAGCGTATTCGAAGTTTTCACTCGAACTTGCCCCCGGCGGTGTTCTTCTGACGGAGGAGGATCTGGTTGTAACGCACAACCTTCGCTCGGACGTCAAGCACTTTTCCATTCCGGCAACCCGTTTCGCCGAGGAACTTGGAAAGAGGCTTGTGCTGAACATCGTGATGCTGGGGTTCGCGACGGCGGTGACGAACTTCGTAGGCCGCGAAGCGGCACGGAGCGCAGTGAAGGTTTCAGTGCCGAAGGGAACGGAGGAACTCAACTTTGCAGCATTCGAAAAGGGGTACGAGTACGGATTGCAGGTGCTGAAGAACGAGACAGAGAAAGCGCTCGCGTAAAGAAGCAGGTCGGCTGTACAAGGAAACGCCAGGGGTCCAAGGGAGGGATTCCTGGCGTTTTCATTTGCCGCAAACCAAACTGCGACATCTATTATTCGAAGCTCGAAATCCAATATCCAAAGGGATCACGACAAATTCGAAATTATCCTGCCTGC
Organism: Ignavibacteriales bacterium; assembly: GCA_026390595.1. NCBI lineage: Bacteria > Pseudomonadati > Ignavibacteriota > Ignavibacteria > Ignavibacteriales > Ignavibacteriales bacterium. The sequence continues at coordinate 46,148 of JAPLFQ010000022.1, read as the reverse complement.
CGGCAGGAATCTCGAAATCCGAGACAAATCCAAAATCCCAATTCGAAAATACGAAACCGTGGGGGATGATAACTTCCTTCCTATTCATCCTCGCTCCCACCGTTTCAGCTCATTGAATTGCGCAATATTGCTCCAAAGATCTTCATCAATTCCGTTGACTCCTGAATGAGCTGCTCTCGAGCTGGTTCCGATGTGGCCTCACACGTCACAAGCTCCAACCAATACCGACTTTCCTTCGATTCTTTTCTTGAGATTTTAATTCTCATCAGAAAGTCCTTCTTTCCCAAGGACTCGTTCGCTTCAATGTAGTTTGCTCCAACTGAACCAGCCGACCTGACAAGTTGTCTGGCAACTTCAATATTGGGGAGGGTTTTTGGCAGGAGACCTACAAACTTGATTGTCTCTTTCGCGAAGCGAAGAGTTCGCTCTTCCAAATCGTACTTTGGTGGTGCGTGCACTTGAGTCATTTCGATTCGATCAGATCAGTTTCAATCGAATATACACCAAGTTACCGACATTATCTGAAGTGGGAGAGAATTGCCAATCGAATTATTGCAGCAGTTTAGACGGTTCTGGTGAAGAGGTGTGAAGGACGCGCTAACTCGAAATTCGGATTTCGTGCTCAGTATTTGCCTAGGATTTCGGTATTCGAATTTCAGATTTGTTAACAAGAAGATACAATGTCAAGCTGTCTCGTTTACGCCATCGAGTGGAACACCGACTGCACGTCGTCGTCTTCCTCCAGCTTGTCGATCAGGTCCTGGACTTCTTTCGCTTCGGTTTCGGAGAGCTCTTTCGTTGTCGTCGGGATGTATTGAAGCTCCGTATTGATCGCTTCGATCCCCTTCTCCTCCAGAGCTTTATGCATTTTGCCGAAGTCCTGGAAGGATGTATAGATGAACACCTCCTGATCCTGTTGTTCCATTTCTTCCAGCCCGTGGTCGATCATTTCGAGTTCGAACTCATCTACGTTGGAAATTTTGTCTGCCGCGACCTTGAAAAGTCCTTTCCGTTCGAACATGAAGGCGATCGAGCCGGTCGATGCCAGGGACCCGCTGTTCCTGGAAAAGATCATGCGAATGTTGGCGACGCTGCGCGTCGGATTGTCCGTGGCGCACTCCACCATGATCGCGATCCCATGCGGTCCATACCCTTCATACAGCACTTCCTGGTATCCTGCCGTATCCTTTGATGCAGCGCGGTTGATAGCCGACTCGATGCGGTCCTTCGGCATATTGACGCTTTTGGCATTCTGAATGGCCATCCGCAGCCGCGGGTTCATTTTCGGGTCGGTCACCCCCGACTTGACTGCGATTTCGATTTCACGCCCAATCCGGTTGAACGCCTTCGACATGCGGGCAAATCTCTTGAACATCTTCGCTTTGCGTGTTTCGAATATTCGTCCCATAAATCTCGCTGGAATTCGGTGCTGGTTGAGAAGAGCTTTCGTAGAGAACAAGATACGAGTCTGAAAATTGAAAAGGAACAACGGATCGAGCGGTCTTTTTCCTCTGACTTGGACGGGTGGAGCGCTTGCTTTCAGGGTTTTCTTTGAATATCATTCGCAGGTCGAGGCAAAACCCCCATTGTGTCGACCCCCACCTCTCGAAGGAAATCATCATGGATGAAAAAAGGCTCGAATGGCACGAGTATTTCATGAAAATCGCCGAACAGGTCGCGACGCGAAGCACCTGTGACAGGAAAAACATCGGCGCGGTGATCGTTCGGGACAAAACAATACTTTCCACGGGATACAACGGAAGTCTTCGCGGAGCGGCGCATTGCGATGAAGCCGGCCACGACATGGAAAATGATCATTGCGTGCGAACGGTGCATGCCGAGGCGAACGCGGTCGCTCAGGCTGCGAAGAATGGCGTGTCCATCGACAACTCCGAAATCTATGTCACCGCCTCACCGTGTCTTGCGTGTTTCAAGCTGGTTGCGAATTGCGGCATCAAAGTGGTCTACTATAAGGAGTTCTATCGCGATGAGCGGATTACGGCCTATGCAAAAGAGGCGGGCATCACTCTGATCTATATGGGCGAGGGGGATCACCTCGAACTCATCTAGGCGTGGTCCCCTGTGACATCAATTCGATATCCCATGGAATGATGGACAGGCATCGTCGATGCAATAAAGAAACCCTCAAGTTGTTTGAGGGTTTTTTGTTCTTGCCGGAGAAGGGGCCGGGGACCTCAGACATCGTTCAACTGTCTTCCGTGAATGATGCGGTGGTTGACGTCTTCTGAAGGTGAGACAACGCGGGGAAAAGGTTGGTTTAACCCGGTGACGCGGGGCGCATGGACAGGAAGGTGACCGGCACTTCAGCGAGAATCTCTGGAAGTGACGGTCACCTTCGGTTTCCATGTCCCATCATTGAAGAGATGGGCTATCGATACTCGAACGATTTGTTCGGGAATTTCGGAGCAGGGGGTATTTCGACAGGATGCAGCTTGATCTGTTCCTGCAGATATTTGATTGCCGCGTCGAGCTGCGCGTCCTTCCCGTCAAACGTCGCCCGCGGAAGATTGTCCACAACCACGTCGGGATCGACGCCGTGTCCCTCAATGAGCCATTCGCCTTCCGGTCCGTAGACGCCGGTCTCGGCCGCCGTCGCCATTCCTCTGTCCTGCAGCCATGGTCGCGCAGAGAGCCATATTTCACCTCCCCACGTTCTTGTGCCGATCACTTTGCCCAAACCGAGCCGTCTGAATCCTTCCGCAAACGCCTCGCCGTCGGAAGCTGTAAACTCGTTGCAGAGCACTACGAGGTGGCCGCGGAATGCATATTGCATGTTCCACGTTGGCTGCTGTGTGCGCTGTTTCCAGTAGAACCATGCCTTGCGCATCAGTTTCTCGAGTATCCAGCTGTCGATGTTCCCGCCCCGGTTGTGCCGCACGTCGATGATTAAGCCCTTGCGATTGAACACCGGGTAGAAGTTCTTCACCCATTCTGTGTAGTTGCCTCCTCCCATCGCGCGGAGGTGGACGTAGCCGATGTCGTTCTTGCTCGCATCCTCGACACGCAGCCGGCGGGTGTATTCCCACTCGCTGTACCGGAGATTTGATTCGTCTCCCTGCGAGATCGGCTTTACAACCGCGTCATAGTCCTTCCCGGTCGTGGCGGATTTCAGTTTGAGAAGCACCTGCTGATTCGCCTGATTCCTCAGGAGCAGGTAAGGTGACTGGACGGACAACGTCGAAACTCCGTTGATCGATTTGACCACATCTCCCTCTCTGATCGGCAGGCCGGGCTTCGCAAGAGGCGAAGAGACCTCAAGATAATCCGGATCGGAGCGGTACACGTGCTGAATCCTGTACCCGCCATTCGCCTCATCTTTCACGAGAAGAGCGCCCAGGGATGCCGGGTTGATCTGGTCAAGTCCTAGCCGCCTGTCGCCGCCCCCTACAAAAATGTGAAGGGCAGCAAGTTCGCCCACCAGGTTTGTGATGAGGTCATTGAGTTCGTCGCGGTCGGTCACGCGGTCCACAAGCGGCAGATGCCGTTGCAGCAGACCCTTGTAGTCGATACCGTGAAGATCTGGATCGTAGAAATAATCCCGTTCGAGTCTCCATTCTTCCATGACCATCTGGCGCCATTCTTCACGGGGACTGATCGAAAGAGTCCAGTTGTCGAGGTTTACCTTGCTCTTCGGGAGATCAGAAGGAGGTGATGTCGAAGCTTCAATGACGTAGAGGTCGCCTGATTTCTGGACCATCAACCTCTTGCCGTCGCCGGAGAGATCGTAGCCGTCGACCTCATCGAGCAGGGTCTTCGGGGTGATATCCTTGTTTTTGATTTCAAGCGCGATGAGCTTGGTTTTCGAACCGAACACTCCCTCGGACTCTGTCCAGAACAGGTTTTTATCGTTGATCGAAAGTGCGCGGTATCTGCCTGCCGGCAGCGGAACCTCGAAAACTCTGTCCTGAATCCCGTCAAGGTCGACGACGACATCGACTGTCTTCTCTTTCTTCTGATCGTCCGCTTCTTTCTTCTTGTCCTTCTCTTTTTCTTTGTCTTTGTCCTCTGACTGTAGAGCGACGAGTTCGTCCGTCGGGAGGAACGGGAATCGCCCGTCCTTCCTCAGCGAAATGCCATAGATCTTTCTGGTCTTGTCGAAAAAGGGCTCGGGCTGTCGGGCTCCCCACGGGCTGCCAACGAGCGACTGAAAGACGCGTTCAGAGATGAAGTAGATCCACTTTCCATCAGCGCTCCACACGGGATTGTAACTGTCGACGCGGTCGCGTGACAAGGCAGCCGTTTTCCCGTCAGCAACATTGTAGAGCATGATCTGTGAGAAGGTGTTTTCTGCCGTCTGGACGAACGTCAGCCACTTGCTGTCGGACGACCAGCTGAAGCCGCTGAATCCGTCGAACTCCGACGACGCAATCTTCGTCATCTTTTTCGTTTCGAGATTGAATAGCCAGAGATCTTGATTCTTGTCATCAAATACGATCCATTTCCCGTTCGGTGATATCGTAGGATCGTTGCGGAAGACTTTCCCGTCGTTCGTGAGCTGCTCCGGATCTCCGACGCCATTCGAGGGAACCTTCCAGAATTCGAGCTCACCCGATTCATCGGAAAGGACGAGGAGGGACTTACCGTCGGGCATGAATTGGGCGCTGCGATAGCGAATGTTGTTCCGGCTGGTCGCGCGCACCAGTCTCCCTTGCTGTGCCGGTGCGACGAACACCTGCCCGCGCGCGGTCAGGACGACACGGTCTCCGTTCGCCGAGACGTTTGTCGCCGTGAGATAATCGGACGGCTTCTTGACCCATCGCTCGCGCTCCTGATCGAGGTCGGAAGACAGCGTTATCGTCACGAGCCGGTCAGTGTTCGAGGAGATGTCGAACACGTGAATGTCGGCACCCACCTGGTATGCGATCTTCCCATCTCTCAATGAGGGGGACTTGACATCCCATCCTTTATGAACGGTGAGTTGTTTCAGATCCTTTCCGTCTTCGTTCATCGACCAGAGGTTCATCGTGCCGTCACGATCGCTCGCGAAGTAGATCCGTTTGTTCCACCACATCGGGACTTTGCTCGTTCCCGTGAAATCCGCAGTCACCGGGGAGGCCTCCGGTTTGCCGAGCTCGTACTTCCAGATGTTCTGAGCCGTTCCTCCCTTATAGCGCTTGGTATGGCTTCCCTGGAAAGGAAGCCGGGTGAAGAACAACGTCGTCCCTTGCGGGTTGAAACATCCATCGCTTGCCTGGCTCAGGGGAATCAACTCGGAAATCCCAGTCTTCAGGTCAATCGTCAGCAACTGACGGTTCGGGACCGTCGAGTAATGGCCGGACTGATACATGATCCTGCCGTCGGGTGTCCACCCGACAACGATGGCGTCGCCGTCATACGTGCGGCGGGTTGGAAGTCCTCCTTCGACCGGCATAGTATATACTTCCGTCGGACCTTCGTATTGCGCCGAGAAGGCCACGAGTTTACCGTCGGGCGAGACGGCCGCATTTGTTTCGCCTCCCAGGTGAGATGTCAGTCGCTGCGCGATGCCGCCGTTGAGATCGACTTTCCACAAATCGCCTTCAGCGGTGAAGATGATCTTGTCGGAGGTGAGAGTCGGGAAGCGGTAGTACCCTTGCGGGGAACCCGCGAGCGCCAGCAAGGGGAGCACAAGCAGAAGCAGGAAGATCGCAGAGCGTTTCATGATGAGATCCTGTCGTAGTGATGACTGGGTGAAAGTATTGTGACCGGTCAGGAGACGTGAACAGTTGAGGAAGCACCTCGACATTACGAAAAAAAGGAGGTGGACGCAAGGAATGCGTACTAGTTGAGTGGGACGAAACGGCTATTTGGTCAGAACCATCTTCCTGGTCTGGACGATTGCGTCGGCCGAAAGCCGGTAAAAATAAACTCCACTGGAAAATCGGGATGCATCCCATCGGACAATGTGGGTGCCGGGAGATTCAAGCTTGTCAACAAGTGTTGCGACTTCTCTGCCAAGGACATCGTACAACTTCAGCGTTACGTACCTGTTCGCTGCCCCTTCGACTCCGCTCAGGGCAGGTAGCCGGTAGCTGATAGCTGTTGAAGAGTTGAAAGGATTGGGATAATTGCCCAGGTCGAAATTGGCCGGTACCGACGCAATCGATATGGCGGGAACGTCGGAGACAATCCGTTGCTTGAGGGCCATGATGCGGTTGTACGACTCGTCGATTCTGCTGGCGGCGATCGTGCCATCGAGCACCTTCTGTTCGAGGAAATCGACGACATGCCTGGCCAGGGAAAACCCGCTGCTGTCCTGGTTCTTGTTGTAGAGGAGGATGTCGACGCCCGCCTTCACCGCCAGTGTGATCGCTTCATCGAATCCATAATAGTTGACGATGGCTTGCATACTCATTTCATCGCTGACAACGACCCCCTGGTAGCCGAGGTTCTGGCGCAAGAGACCGGTCACAATTTTCTTTGAAAGAGTTGCAGGATACACGCTGTCGAGGTTTGCATTGAACACGTGCGCCGTCATGATCAGGTCGACGACTCCGGCACTCAGCAGTCTGCGATACGGAGTGAGTTCGCTGTCTGCCCACGTCTTTGTGATATCGACCAGTCCGAGATGAGAGTCGGTCTTCGCGCTCCCATGCCCCGGGAAGTGTTTCAATGTTGTGAAGAGGCTCTTCTTACGGAATTCATCGATGAACCATCCAGCGTGAGAAGCTACGAGGAACGGATCTGAAGAGAAGCTGCGTCCGAGCGCTCCGATTGCCGGGCTGGTCGGGTTGACGTTGACGTCCACGACGGGGGCAAGATCTACATTGATGCCCGTTTGCTGAAACCATCCTGCCATCATGGAGGCGGTGGATCGTGTGTATGCTTCCGAGTTGGTCACTGTGCCCATCTGATACGCAGAGGGGGTGTTTGCGAAGCCGTTTGAGCTGCTCAAGCGGGCAACCTGGCCTCCTTCTTCGTCTGTCGCGATCAGCAGGGGAATAGAAGATCGCCGCTGAAGTTCGCTCGTCAGGTGAGTAATTTGTTGAGGCCGCCTGAGGTTGTTGCTCCACGTGAAAAAGATTGTTCCGCCGACGAACCCGTTCGCGAGATCGGATTTCATCGTATCGAGGCTGGCGGAGGATTTCTCCAACGAGTCGCCGACGAACGTCACCATGACCATCTGGCCGATCTTGCGACGGAGAGAGACCTGGGCGTCGCTGATGTGGGGAATGAAGGAGAGAAGAGAAACAAGTACGAGAAAGGCCGAAGGGAACTTCGGCCGCGAGATTCTACAGGCGATCATCGGCGGGTATATCTTCGTTCAACATCGGCGTTCTTCATTCTTGGGCTAATCAAAGAAGGAAGAATCGCCTTGAAGTGCAATGAAGATCCGATGGGAATCCTACGCGGCGTCCATTGTGCTGGGCGGAAAAGACGCGAAGTTGAGGTTGTCCAAATTGTAGGTCGACCTGCCCGCCATTTCTGTTCCGAGAGGTCAGGCGGGAATGCAATTTCGACCTGGTAAAGATTCACAAATCGCATGAATTCCGCAACCTTCAAAGGTTTCTCTGTCCGTCGGGATTACTTTTTGGACAGCCTCACCGTCTATGCGAGAGTTGCACTCTCGCACCCTGCCCCGGGTTCGCTTCCAACTTCCTGGAGTGTAACTCCAGCATGAGCCTTCTTCGACAGTGTAACTGTCGAAGAACACAGGCAATGAAGAGTGCTGCAGGGGAATTCTCAAATCGAAAAACGCTTCGTGTCTGAATGACTGGAGTTCACCGGCATTGATTTCGGTTCAGCTAATCTTCCAGAAAGTACTCAACCGTCGTGACGACGCGGAGAGTCTTGTTCAACTGTGTCCCCTCGTAGATGCCGGGAGCGCGATCACGAGGGAGGATTTCAAAAACCCCCTGACTCGCTCTCCGGATTCCACCGAGCTTGCTTCCCGAGTCATTGGCGAATTGCTCTGCCCCTTTGCGGGCACTTGCTGTTGCTTCAGCGATCATATCAGGTTTCAGAGCATTCAGTTCGGTGAAGAGGTAGGTGGGGCCGCTTTCGGGTCCGCCTGCAGAAGACAGCACAACGCCGGCGTCGACGAGTCCTCCCACCGATTGGCTTGCACGAACGACCTTTTCGATCTGAATTGTTCGCACCATGATCGTTTGGGCAATGATATACCGGCTCTGGGTGGTCCCACTTCTGTACTGATTGGCAAGAACGTCTGTCACTTCGGTCTTCTGGACCTCCGTTGAAGCCGAGTCGATCCCGCTGTGCTTCAGGAAGGAATACACTGCGGCACTGTTCTTCTTGATCCTGTTCTGTGCTTCCGCGAGATTGTCGCTCGTTGCAACGAACCGAAGCGGCCACAAGGCAATGTTTGCCTGCACTTCACGTTCTGCCACGCCTTTCATCGTGACGCAGCGGTCAGCGGATCGTGCTTTGATGAAACCGCGTCCGACGAACCATCCCGCGGCAGTAATGCCAATTGCAATAAGGGCGGCCGAAAGTAGTCTGTTTGTTTCCATGAGAAATCCTCCCAATGAGCAGCAGCCGAATTGAGATCTTTTTAACATCTGAATATAGCCGCCGATGTGCAGCCTTTCAAGCGGGAATGTGAAATGAATGGACGGATCCATGTGGCGCTGAACGATATTGAGTTCCCTTGATTCCGAGCATTATCTGATATACCTTGATTTCAACTACCCACCGCACCGACTGCTCTCACGGGCACACCGATCCAAGGAGGTTACGATGACTCACCATAAGAGAGGTATTTCCAGTTTTTCGCTGGCAATTCCCTTCGCGATAGCCATGACTCTGATCCTGTTCGCCAGCGCACTCTGCCAGGAAGTAAAACCCAAGAGCTCCGATCCAAGCGACCAGTGTGTTTCCTGCCATCGCAAACTCGACCAGGCACTCGTCATGGAATGGCAGCGATCGCGTCACGCGCAGAGTGGCATCGGATGTCTGGAGTGTCACGGTGCGGAAAAAACAGACGTCGACAGCTGGAATCATCATGGTGTTCAGGTCGCAGCCCTCGTGACGCCTAAAGACTGTGCGCGATGTCACGACCAGGAATACCAGCAGTTCGCGAGAAGCCACCACGCCAAAGCCGGACAGATTCTTGCAAGTCTCGATAACGTTTTGGCGGAGCGGGCAGCCGGCATGCCGGGAAACAATGCCGACGCGGTGAGCGGATGCTGGCAGTGTCACGGCACGATCGTCAAGTTTGTCCGTGACAAGGAGGGGAAGATGATGAAGAAGGGGGCGGAGGGAATACCGGTCATTGATGCAACGACGTGGCCGAACAGCGGCATGGGGCGCATGAATCCCGATGGATCGCAGGGATCGTGCCACGCCTGTCATTCACGACATTCGTTTGAAGCGAAGCTCGCCCGGTCTCCTGAGAATTGCGGTAAGTGTCATATGGGACCGGACCATCCGCAGATTGAGATCTATAATGAATCGAAACACGGCATCGCGTTCCATGCAAACCGTGATCGTATGGCGCTCGACAAGGAGGGCGACTGGGTGCTCGGCAAGGACTACTCGGCAGCTCCGACCTGCGCAACGTGCCACATCAGCAGCTACAACACTCCGACGGGGGTTGTTGCCGGAAATACCCATGATGTCGGAGAACGGATCAGCTGGACACTTCGCCCGGCAATCAGCAAGAAACAGAATCTCGTGGTTTTTCAGGATGGAGAGAAGGAAGACTATCCGGAAGACAGGCCGCTTCCCAAGATCGGTGATGTCCTAAAGACAATCGACAAAGTTGTGGAAGGGGAAAAACTCGTGAACAAAAATGTCGATCGGAAGGTCGAGCGGATCATTCGCTGGGAGGAGAGGCGGGCGAGCATGAAAGGAGTCTGCAAGAACTGTCACGGCGAGATGCACACGGACAATTTCTATGCGCAGTACGACAACCTCGTGGGCCTCTTCAACGACAAATTCGGGAAACCGTCAGCGAAGTTGATGGCCGACTTGATCGCGGACAGCGTGTTGAAGGCGACCGCGCCCTTCGAGCACGAGCTTCAATGGACATACTATGAACTATGGCACCATGAGGGGCGGCGCGCACGTCACGGAGCAGCGATGATGGGCCCGGACTACACGCATTGGCACGGTCTCTACGAAGTCTCGAAGCATTACTATACAAAGTTCCTTCCTCAGGTGATTGAAGCGGCATCGCAGCGGAGTCCTGCGATGGGGAAGAAGTATGAGGCCATTGTCAATCAAATCCTGACACAGGACGAGCATATCTGGATGAAAGGATTGAGCCCGAAAGAGGCGGAGGAGCTCAGGAAAGCGTACAAGGCGCGGTACAATTAGCGGGCCTGGTCGGGGCGGACGAAATGGCGTCATCGTCGGGGGCGAATAGCGATTCGCCCCCGACAGTTTGTACTCTGTTCATGTTCGCCATTTCGTTTCGGACGGATGCCAATAAGGCCGTCCAGACGATTCGGATCTATTCTATCCCCTCCACTATCCTTATCTCCTCCTCAGTCAACCCGTACAGCTCATAGACAAGCTGATCTATCTGCTTGTCCGTCGCATCGATCTGACGCTGTATCACCGTCTTCTCCTGCTCAGTCTTCGCGGCGGGAAGTTGCTTGTGCAATGACAGCATCTGCTCCACAAGCTGCACCATTTTGTCGTGGCGGGATTTGTCGGATGCGATCGTAGAATCAATCTGGCACACAGGGAATCCGCTCAGATATTGCCCGAAGAACCTGAGATACGTCGTTCCTTTGCTCTCGAGTCCCGCGCAAACTTCGTGAAAATAGAAATTGGCGACTCGTGAGTTCAATAGTGCCAGCAAGTACAAGTTGTCACTAGGAATAACATAACTGGTATTAGAACCAAAGAAACCATCGAGATCTAAGGTGAACCGGCAACTCGTTGAAATGTCCGGATAAATAATCTTTGGCTTCTGGAAATCTTCATAGTAATCGCATGCACGAAGTTCCCACCATTCGTTACCTTGATCCGAGCGTTTTTTTAACCGGTCTTCAAATTTCGTCAAGTGTTTCAGGATAGAGGGATACTTATTTATCGGGACTCCGATGTAAGTCCAAATAAGGTACTTATGGTCGAAATCAAGATGATATCTCTGCACATCCCTACCTCCGACAAGAGGTTTGATAATATCGGCGCAGCGCCTATCTTTCTCGACGAGCTTGTTCCTCGCCTCCTGATCAATGATGAACGCCTCATTGAAACCAGTTTTGATTCCGAAAAATGGTCCTCGCTTAATGTATTCCCCCAACAGTGTTTTCCCATCAACGAGTTTCTGAACAAGCCGAGTTGATGAAGACCTCGATAGTGACCAGCCTGTCGATGACAAGGATTGGACGGAGATCATGTGGCTTCGATTACACGCCATGCGTTCTAATTCGCCGCCGCTGCGAATTGTTCTGAAGTCCTCTATCGACATCGGAGGTAGATATTGAAACTCAAGCCGTTTGACCTTACTTCGAGAGCAAATCAAAATGATCGTTCGGACTGTTGCACCTTCGAAAACCGGCAGTCCCGAAAGATCAATGATACAGCTAAGTGATGCCTCTTTCTGAAGAAAATCACGAAGCCGATCGCCGTAATCTGCTCTGAGCCATTTGTTTGAGATGATCATCCCGAAATGGCCGAGAGGCCTCAGCAGTCTGAGTCCCATCTCAACAAACCCGACATATAGGTCCGCAGTGCTTCGGAAGGTCTTGAAGTGCGCTTCGAAATAGTCCTTCGCAAAACTGAGGCCCTCTTGCCTCACATATGGCGGATTCCCAATCACCGCGTCAAACCCGCCTGCATCCATGATCTCCATGAATTCTTTCTTCCAGTCGAAGACGTTGATCCGATTCTTCTCCTGCTCATCCAGTAGGGAGAGTTGTTTCCCATCGTAGAAATCCGGTCCAATGAGCGAATTGCCGCACTTGATATTGCTGCCGAGGTCGGGGAGAGCCCGCTGATGGAACATCTTGAGCTGCTGCGAAATCGTCTGCTCGTTCTCGCCCTCCAGCACTTTCAACAGAAGGGAGAGCTTCGTTACCTCAACCGCCTGCGAGTCAATGTCCACACCGTAAATGTTGTTCAATAGAATACGCTTCCGCTCCGCAGTGGTGAGGCGCCACTCTCCCCCCGGCCCGCGAAAAACCGTCGCGTTCCTGCCGCTTGCGTGTTTCTCAGGGCCGTCGTTGAAGTACCAGTCGCGGTGCCAGTCGAGCAAATATTGGTACGCTCCAATGAGGAACGAACCCGAGCCGCACGCGGGGTCGAGTATGCGAAGCTTCGCGGCTTCCTTGGGGGTAAAGGGCTTCGTTGGCTTGTGTGCAGACCCTTCGACTCCGTCCCGACTAAGAACGTCGGGACTGCGCTCAGGGTGACGTTTGCTTTTGTCGGACCCTGTTTCGGAAGTTTCGGGATTGAGCAACTTGCCGACGGTGTTCTTGACGATGTAATCGACGATGTACGTTGGCGTGTAGTAGACGCCGCCGGCCTTCTTCACCTCCGGCTTCTCTTCGACCTTCGCCTGATGGCCCGCTGTGAGCCTGATGACCTTTCCGAGGAATTGCTCGTAGACCTGGCCAAGTATGTCTGCAGGAAGCACCGAGAACTCGTACGGGCAATCCGGATAGTACAGGTTGCCAATAATCTCTTTGAGCGGTTTGTCGTCGATGTGGAGCAAGAGGCTCAGCTCGTCGGGCTGTTCCGGTCGCCCCTTCTCCGGTTCAAAGTGGAAAAGTCCCGAGTTGTATTTTTCGTCCGCGTGTTCGAATTGCTCGTACAGCCGCCGGTAGACGCGCTCTCCGTTGACGAGGGCGAGGAGGCGGCCGTACTGTTCGATCCCGCGGTCTTCGCAAATGCGGAGGAAAATGATCCGGTCAATTGTTCGCTGCACGGCGAAGTTGAGTTGCGGCTGCGAGAGCTTCGGGTTCCGGAGGGCGATGTTCTTCGCAAGTATGTCGCGCCACGACTCGATTTCCTTGAGGAACGCGTCGTCGACCTCGGCCGTTCCTTTCTTGCCTTTCGTCGATTCGGCGAATTTGTCATAGGCGCCTCTTAAGACGGCTTCCTTGGAAAAGACGGTCGCGATGGACTCCCACTCCGTTGCGTAGTCGTTGTAAGTAAGATATCGAACCCGGCCCGTTGAGGCTTTGTCTGTCTTGAAAGGTTGAGTGCGACAATCGTAGACGGCAAATTCCTGGAAGTCGGTAAGGATGCTGAGCGGGAGTTTCGCCGACCATGCGTAACGGCGAAGCTGGTAGGAAGGTGAAAAATCTTCTTTCAGATTCACCGATGGATTTTTTGCTTCAACAAAGAACTTTCTCGTGCCGCCGATGCGGAACGCATAGTCCGGCGCTTTCGTCGCTGCGCCGATCTTTATTGCGTCCTCGTGTATAACCTCTTTATATGGCTCAGCGTACCCTTGCCGGTTCTCAACATCCCATCCCAGAGCTGAGAAGAACGGGTTCAGAAACTCCTGGCGCAGTTGCGCTTCGTTGTAGTTTCCCGAGGTATACTGTTCTCTGTTCTGGTCGAAGCGCTCGACGAGCCTGACGATCTCTTTGGGTGCAGTCATGGTGCGGTTTGATCGGTTGGTAGGATGGAAGACTTCTATGCCGCTGGATAAATCTACGACAAACGGCGGGGAAAAACAAAGGCTTGGATGAATTCAGGATTATCATTACTATTCCAGCCACATCTCTGCCGTAACTTAGGTTGCCGAACGCAGTCCATCAAACGATTAATCTGGGAGTGCCTATGAAATCGCGCTTCATTCTCCTCGCGGGGTTCATCATCGCATCCATGTGCATAGCGCTAGGCCAGACGGCCGGGAAGAAACCGTTGAGTCATGACGTATATGATCAGTGGAAAAGAGTCGCCGGAGAATCGATCTCCAACGACGGCAAATGGGTTGTCTACTCGGTCGAACCCCAGGAGGGGGATGCGCATCTGGTAATCTACAACACCGAATCTCGCAGGTATGACACGATTCCTCGGGGCATGAACGCGAAGATATCGGAGTCGTCAGACTACGTCGTCTTCTCGATCAAGCCATTCTTCGCAGAGGTTAGGAAGCTCAAGATCGCCAAGAAGAAAGAGGACGATCTTCCGAAGGACTCCCTCGGCATCATCGCGCTCTCGACGATGAAACTGACAAAGATCGCGCGAGTGAAATCATTCAAGCTCCCCGAGAAGGGATCGGGATGGGTCGCATATCAGCTCGAAAAGGAACTCCCGGATACCACGAAGAAAGGGAAGCGAAACGTCGAAAAGAAGAGCGATGATGCTGATCCGGCGGACGAAGAGACGACCAAGAAGGAAGAAAAGGGAACTACCATTCTTCTCCGCAATCTCCTCTCGGGCAAAGACTACAGCTTCCCGTTTGGCGGTGACTATGCATTCTCGAAGAACGGAAAGCGTTTCATCGCCGCGACAACCGGGAATGACAGCACGGTCAAAGCAGGGGTGATCACGGTGAACACGGGAAAGGCGTTTACCGATACATCCCGAGCGTACATCGACACTCTCGCTGCCGGAAAAGGAAAGTTCAAGGGCGTCGTCTGCGACGACGAAGGAACGCAGGCGGCATACGTGGCAGACCGTGACACTTCCAAGGCGAAGCAGAGGTATTACTCTCTCTATTATTGGTCGGAGAATTCAACAGCTCCGGAGCTTCTGGCCGACACGCTCACGCAGGGATTACCGAAAAAGTGGCTGGTCAGCGAAAATGGAAAACTGTTTTTCTCGAAGGATGGCAAGAGGCTGTTCCTTGGAACGGCGCCGGTTCCGATGCCGGAAGACACAACCATGAACGATGAGGAATCTGCGAAGCTCGACGTATGGAATTGGCAGGATCCTTTGCTGCAGCCGCAGCAGCTCAAGAACCTCGATACGGAAAAGAAGCGATCATATACGGCGGTCGTAAATCTGAAGAAGCGAAAGTTCTCGCAGCTTGCCACGGTCGCCATGCCGAATGTGACGGTAGGGCTCGACGGAAACGCTGACGTGGCTGTCGGCTCGACCGATGTCCCGTACCGCCAGCTCGTTTCGTGGGATGCTTCGTACCGGGATGTGTACGTGGTAGATCCCGTGACGGGTGAAGCAAAGAAGATTGCCGGCAAAACGAGAGGGAATCCAACCCTGTCCCCTTCCGCGCAGTACGTTGTTTGGTATGCTGAGGAGGACACCTGCTGGCGCGCGTATTCGCTGAAGAAAGAAAAGACCATCAATTTATCCGCTCAGATTCCCTTCCCGGTGTGGAACGAGCTGAATGACGTGCCGGATGACCCCAACCCCCATGGTATGATGGGGTGGACGAAAGATGACCAGGACGTTTTGATCTATGATCGCCATGATATCTGGAGAATCGATCCGGAAGGGAAGAAGGCCCCCGAGAATCTGACGCGCGGACTTGGACGCAAGGAGCAGTTGAGATTCCGGTACGTCCGACTCGATCCCGAAGAGAAGTTTCTGAACCCTGACGCGCAGATTCTTCTCGATGCATTTTCGTTTACCGACAAGTCCTCAGGATTCTACACGATGAAGCTCAACGATGGGCAGGCGCCGCGCAAGATCGTCATGCAGGCTTGTGATTACTCTGCCCCGAAGAAGGCCGACAAGGCGGAGAAACTGATACTCACACGCAGCACGTTCAGGGAGTGTCCTGATCTGTATGTCTCCGATATGGCGATGGCAAAGCTCGAGCGGATCAGCGACATCAATCCGCAGCAAAAAGAGTATCTCTGGGGTTCGGTGGAGTTGATTTCGTGGATCGCAGCGGACGGCAAGCCGATCGAAGGCCTGCTCTTCAAGCCGGAGAATTTCGATCCGAAGAAGAAATATCCTCTGATCTCGTACTTCTATGAACGCAATTCCGATCTCCTCCATCGCTACATTGCGCCGGCTCCATCAGCATCGACGGTCAATATCTCACTCTTCGTCAGCCGCGGCTATGTCATTTTCGTCCCCGATATTCGCTATCAGGTAGGATACCCCGGGAAAGGCGCGTATGATTGTGTCATCCCCGGTATCATGAAACTGATCGGAGAGGGATATGTGGATAGCTCAAAGATCGCCATTCAAGGTCAGAGCTGGGGGGGATACCAGGTGGCGTATCTTGTGGCGCATTCACACATGTTTGCTGCAGCCGGCGCGGGGGCTCCCGTTTCAAACATGACGAGTGCGTATGGCGGGATACGGTGGGAGTCGGGCATGAGCCGAATGTTCCAGTATGAAAAGACCCAGAGTCGGATTGGGGCTACGCTATGGGAGAAGCCGCTGCTCTACATCGAGAACTCAGCGTTGTTCAGTGCTCCGGACATCACGACACCGCTTCTGATCATGGCAAATGATGCGGATGGGGCTGTTCCCTGGTATCAGGGCATCGAACTGTTTACGGCTCTCCGCCGCCTCGGCAAGCCGGCCTGGATGCTGACGTACAACGGCGAGGCGCACAACCTCGTGCAGCGCAAGAACCGGAAAGATCTCTCGGTGCGCATGCTCCAGTTCTTCGATCATTACCTGATGGGGCAACCGGAGCCTGTGTGGATGACCAGGGGGATACCGGCCATCGAGAAGGGGAAGACGCGGGGGTATGAACTGACGAAATAGCTCTCTCTTGTGATCATTACTGTCGGACTGGTTGACTATCTGTCCACCAGCGAACGACAAAGGCCCGGTGTGCGGGCCTTTGTTTTTTTTGGGTAAGCGAAACAGCGGCTCTGCTCATACAATAGGGGAGGAATCGTCGGGCAGGTTGTTCAGGGGCCGACCTCCTCTGCCCCCGCTTTCCAATGAAGGAGGGGAGGGTTGGCGGGTCAATGATGGAGCTCGCTGATGACGGTTAGTTCAGGCTGCTTCCCACAGATTCTCTCCTGCAAAGGAGGGGACACATCGAAGGGTTGGTCGCTATCCCCTGCCTTCGATTGCTCGAATCGTTGACTCAATCTCATCCAACACCGCCTCCAGATTATGGTAGACATCTTCGTTCATTACCCGCAGGAACCTGATTCCAAACGACTCGATGTGATGCTGGCGGCCACGGTCGTAAATCCTGGCCCGCGGTGTGAAATGGCTGTCGCCGTCGACTTCGATCGCAAGTCTCAGCTCCGTGCAATAGAAGTCAATCACAAATTTGTCAACGCTGTACTGACGTCGGAATTTGAACCCAAGCATCTGACGGTTCGAGAGTCGCATCCAGAGGAGCACTTCGGCTTTCGGAAGATGGGTCCGAAGGTAGCGGCGCCTCTTCTTGAGGGGAGTGATGTTGAAGTGGAGAGTCATCGTTGCAGAGAGCGCTTTGGTTCTGGAAGCCATCTCAAGAACACCTCGGTAAGATGAGAATTTCACGCAAAGCCGCAAAGGAGAGAATTTTCAACTCAAGATCTTACCTTTGCTGTCTTGCTTGCCCCGACGTCCTGAGCGACGCTGAGCGAGTGCGTTCTTGCCAGCACGAGTCGAAGCGGAGTCGAAGGATTGTCGGGGGCGCCTTTGCCTGCCCGCCTCGGGCAATTCCAGAGGCAGGCGGGCGTGAGCATTTTTGAGATAGGTTCTAGTCAATTGAAGGGAAACTTAGTCAGTCGCAATTCGGGGAACAAGAAAATATGATTGGCGGAAAAAGGAGGGTGGGTGGGAACGTCGAATGGGTTGTTCCTGGGCTGACCTCCCCTGCCCCCTCCTTCACAGAAGGAGGGGAGGTTTGGTGATTCGATGTTCGAGCCGGCAGGTGAGGGTTAGCTTGGGTTCACTCCAAGGTGGTTGCTATCCAATGTTTTCGATTCCTCGAAAGGGCTCAAACAAAAAAAAGGCCCGGTGTGCGGGCCTTTGGAATTCTCGACGGATGAGGTCGATTCTATTTCGCGATACCTATCACTCCGCACGCCTCACGCGCACCGGCATTCCCCGTTGGTTGAGTCTTCAGATCGTCCTCTTTTGCATGGACGATGACTGCGTGACCGATGATCGCGTTCGGACCTGAGAGCTGCATCATTGGGTCCACCCACTCCAGTATTGCCATCCCCTTCTCGTCTGCCACAATGTTGCCAAGATCGCCAGAGTGGCGCATCTCATCAGCCGGCGCACCATGGGATGATTGAGTCGGATTGAAATGTCCGCCAGCGCTCGTCAGATCGGCCGCCGTGCAATCCCCAAACTCATGAATGTGAAATCCGTGCTTTCCGGGAGTGAGCCCCTCCAGGTGTGCATACACTTTGACACCGTTGTCCGATTGGGTGAAAGTGACGACACCTTTCACGGTCTTGTCTTTGGCAGGAGCCAGAAGCGCGATGGCTTTCAACGGCACGTTTCCCATCTTCTGCATATCGTGTTGAGCAGCAGCTGTGAAGGCGAGCACGCAGGTCAACACTGCTGTCAGGCTGGATTTCATGGATCATCTCCGAGTATTGGTTCAATGTGGTGGTCTGCTACATATCAACCAACAATTCTCAGGTTTAGTTCACGGGGGTATGTGGTGACTGGTTAATTGGTGATTGGTTATTTAACCATTTAACCAATTAACTGGTTTCTTCTACTCCAGGAAATGCACAAACAGCCCGTCCCGCAGCTTCGGTTCAAACCAAGTCGATTTGGGAGGCATTATTTTGCCGGCATCGGCTATGGCGATCAACTCGTGGATCGAAGTGGGGAACATGCAGATCGCGAGCTTCATCTCTCCGGAGTCTACCCGCTTCTCAAGTTCGCCCAGGCCGCGAATGCCGCCAACGAAATCGATGCGCTTGTCCACGCGTGGGTCCTTGATGCCAAGTATCGGGTCGAGCAGGTGTTTCTGGATGATTGTCACGTCAAGCCGCTCAACGGGATCGCTGTTCATCAGCAATGAATCCGGCGCCGATAACAAGTACCACTCACCGTCGAGATACAGGCCGAACTCTCCCTTTCGTGCAAGCCGGGGCCGGCCCTGGATATGTGCCACAGCAAAGGTCTTTTTCACTTTCTCGAAGAACGCTTCCGGGCTCAGACCGCTGAGGTCTTTCACAACACGGTTGTAGTCGAGGATCTTGAGCTGACTGGCAGGGAAGCAGACAGCCAGGAAGAAGTTGTACTCTTCGTCTCCCCGGTGATTCGGGTTTGCGAGCTTCCGTTCGCGTCCCACGATTGCCGCCGCGGCTGTCCTGTGATGTCCGTCAGCAACGTACAAGTTCCGGATTCCGCTGAAGAGATCTTGGAGCTTCTGAACCGTGCCCGAATCCCTGATAACCCACGACTGATGCCGAATCCCGTCAGCAGCAACGTGATCATTCTCGGGAGGCTGCTTCGTGACCGCCTCCACGATGGCATCAATCTCAGCGTTGTCCGGATACGTCAGAAAGATCGGGCCGGAGTGCGAGTTGGTGACCCGCACGTGGTTGCAGCGGTCCTCCTCCTTGTCTCTACGAGTGAGCTCGTGCTTCTTGATCGTGTCGTTCAGATACTCCTCTACCGAGGCACAGCCGACGATGCCGTACTGTGTCCGTCCTTCCATTGTCTGCGCGTACACATACAGATACGGAGCCGGGTCTTCTGCCAGAATCTTCTGGTCGATCAGCTTCTGAAGATTCTCTTTCCCCTTCGTATAGACACGAGGATCGTAATGGTCAATCGCCGGATCCAGGTCGATCTCTGGTTTGCCGACGTGAAGAAATGACAGGGGGTTCCCGCGGACTTCCAGACGCGCTTCTTCAGAGCTCAGGACGTCATACGGTTTCGCTGCGACCTCGCCTGCGAATTCCGGTTTTGGACGAAATGCTTTGAACGGACGAACAGTTGCCATAGAGAGTGTTGATTCCTTTTTTCAACTACGAAGACACAAAGAGAAACAAATAACCTCTCGTCTCCGCAACTCAATTCGAGTCTTCTGCGCCAGAGGCGCATGAGCCTTTGGCTCAGTGCCTTTGTGGTGAAGCGATTGTTGTAAGTGGACCCAAGGATGATGCGGAAAAAGGCATCCAAAAGAAAAACCTCGTCAGGCTTCGCTCAACGTGACGATATTTTGTTTTTCCGCACCCTGGCTAGTGGAATGCGTCGGGATTGAACGCCTTCACGACGCGCTGAGCGATCTCGATGCCGACCCGCTCCTGGCCTTCTATTGTAGATCCACCGATATGCGGAGACACGCTGACCCGCGGATGATTGATGAGGGCCTTCTGAGCATCCGTCGGCGGTTCGTTCATAAATACATCCAGCGCCGCGCCGGCGACCTTGCCGCTTTCGAGTGCGTCGAGGAGCGCAGATTCATCGACCACACCGCCGCGAGAGCAGTTAATGAGGATAGCCCCCTTCTTCATCATGTCGAATTCCTTTTTCCCGATGGCCGGACCGGCTTTCTTATCCGCGGGGATGTGGAGCGTGATGAAGTCGGATGCTTCGAGGAGTTTCTCGCGCGTCGTGATCCGCACGACAAAGTCCATCATCGTGAACGGTGGATCGAAGGCGAGCACGTTCATGCTCAGACCCAAAGCCCGGCGGGCTGTTTCCTTGCCGATATTTCCGAATCCCATGACCCCGAGCGTCTTGCCCGTCAGTTCGATGCCCTTCGAGTATTCCTTCTTCGGCCACTTGCCTGCAATCATGTCCATTTTGCTGACGTGCAGAAACCGGCTCAGGGCAAACATGTGTCCGATTGCCAGCTCGGCGACGGAGATCGCCGATGCGCCGGGAGTGTTGAGGACCGCAAGGTTCTTCGCCTTTGCAACTTCGACGTCGATGTTGTCCAGCCCGACGCCGCCCCGTGCAATGACCTTCAGGTTCTTCCCAGCTTCGATGACTTCCCTGGTAACCTTTGTGGCCGAACGAACGATAATGCAATCGTACTTGCCGATGTTTGTCAGCAGTTCTTCCGGCGTATACTTTACCTGGTCGACATCGTGCCCTGCATCAAGCAGGATTTTTGCCCCCTCAGGAGAAATTCCGTCTGTGATGAGTATCTTCATGGACGCCTCCGAATTCAAAGATGAGATTGTGAGCCCGGACGAGAGTCAGTACATACAGAGAACGCTTGCAGGAAGCCGCGTCAATGATCGCTCTGGTTCCCGGCTTGATGGGGCGAAACGTAATGAATTTTGTTTGAAGTGACAACTGAGAACGATCGGAGCGGCGTGACAATTCCTGTTTTCGAGACGACAGACCGCCGGTTTTCATTTGACGCCAGGACAGAAAATAAAACGCCTCACTTTCCGCGTGATCGAAAAAATCATATATTGCATATGTACAATTTCTGCTTCTCCACCCACTTCAAGCCTGACGAAGGAGACTTCCGATGTCTAATCGAGCACATAACTTCTATGCGGGCCCAGCAGTTCTTCCGGTATCGGTCCTCGAAGAAACGCGGGATGCTGTTGTGAATTTTGCCAATCTGGGGGTCTCGATTCTCGAGATCAGCCACCGTTCGAAGGAATTCGATGTCGTTATTCAGGACGCAGAAAAGGACGCGCTGGCAATCATGGGACTGAATGCCCAGGACTACGCCGTCATCTTTGTCGGCGGTGGGGCAAGCCTTCAGTTCGCGATGCTGCCGATGAATTTTCTCCATACGAAAGCCGACTATCTTGTAACCGGTGAGTGGGCCACGAAAGCCGCGAAGGAAGCGAAGGCATTTGGAACCGTGAATGAGGCCGCAAGCTCCAAGGACAAGAATTTCAACTATTTACCCAAGAGCTTCAAGTTCTCACCTGATGCTGACTACATGCACATTACGACCAATAATACAATCTACGGAACGGAATGGAAATCAATTCCGGATGTCGGCAGCGTGCCGCTCATCTCTGACATGTCGTCGGATATGTTTGGTATGAAGCGGGAGTGGAGCCGGTACAGCCTCATCTATGCCGGAGCTCAGAAGAACCTCGGTCCGGCAGGCGTCACGATGATTGTCATCAAGCGAGCCTATCTCGAAGCAAAGGCGAAGGAGGAGGTGCCAACGATGCTGAAATACAAGACGCACGTCGATGGCAAGTCTCTCTACAACACTCCGCCAGTCCTGGCTGTATTCGTTCTCGGCAAGACGCTGAAGTGGATCCAGAAGGAGGGAGGACTCGATGCGATCGAAGCCCGCAACCAGAAGAAAGCCGCGATGATCTATGATGTGATCGACGCACATCCTGATTTCTACAAAGGGACCGTGCCCGACAAGTCGGACAGGTCGATCATGAACCTCACTTGGAATCTTCCGACCCCCGAGCTGGAGGACAAGTTTGTGGCAGAAGCGAAAAAGAAACAGATGGTGGGATTGAAAGGGCATCGTTCCGTTGGCGGAATCCGCTCGTCCCAATACAACGCGTGCCCGTTGGAGTCGGTGGAAACGCTGGCGAAGTTCATGGAGGAGTTTTACACGGCGAACAAGTAGGCGGAAGATCGTTTCGAAGCTTTGAGCAGATGTACACAATGAAGGTCGCTTTCAGCCGCAGGCAATCCGGCGGAGGGCGACCTTCAACATTTCTAGAACTCATCTCAAAAACACCAGCCACGTCATTGCGAGGCGCTTCTTGCCGAAGTCCCGCTCTTTGGATCCGCCTCTATGCGGGATCCAGAAAGGCGGACAATCTCTCTTTTGTCTCGACAAACCTTGGTGAGATTGCGTCGCTCGCAATGACTTTGAGGGTTTTTGAGATAGCCTCTAGTGGTGGTGCTCCGCGCCGCCCATGGTTTCGGCTCCCGGCAGCTTTCCGGCGAGCTTGTGGGGGGCATGGATAAGTTGCGGCAGGCATTGAGGGCAAATCCACTGAGCAGCCCCCTTGAATTGCAGCGTAACAAGCGGCACAGATTCTTCAGTCTTGGCGCAGCTAAGACATTGTTTCAGTTCTGCTGACACGATCACTCTCCACTCTATCTATCGAATGTGCTTAGCCAACGGACGCAACACGCGCCGTCTGTAGGTATTCCCCTTGTGCTTCGAATGGGCAAGGGATGACGATTTGCATCAACTCGTTTTCCAGCTCCAGGAGCTGCGCACGCATGATTTCATGATACCGTTCACTTTCCTTCACCAGATGCGGAACGAGCTTCTTATAGTACTCTATTCCTTCCAGCAAGTTCTTCCTGTATTCAGAGAATCGTGCCTGCTCCCTCGCGGAAATCGAATTCAGAGCCTTCTGGATTTCGCTCTTCAGGTGATCGATGTTCAGCCTGATCTCGTTGATGAACATGTTCGGCCGGTTACTCACGGTCATGAGTTGAATGCGGCCGTAGATGTGTCCGACCATTTCCTCGAGCGTCGCGATTCTGGAGAAATAGGCCAGATTTGGACCCGGACATACGGCAACGGGGAGAGGGGTGTCTCCGCACACGCCGTTGTTGTTCAGGGCTGTGGCCGCGAGGTCTTCGCACAGGCAGGTCTTCTCGTGAAGCTTCCCGAGCTTATATTGCAGCTCGTCCGACGGAAGTTCCATATCTTCCAGCTGCTTGATCTTCAACCGCTGATACTGTGACGACGCCGTGCAGATAGGGTCTTTGGTGAACTCCGTGTTGCTGCAGAGGAACTTCTTCTCGCACGGACTGCCGGGCTTTCCCTTTGCGACGCGCTGGTAGAGTTGCTGCTCGCCTGTTGTGTTGCGAATGTTGTTGAACGGAATGCCGAGCGGAGATGAATCGCTGATATAGAAGTCTTCCCTTGTTGCCTGGGCCAGTTGCTGCCTCGTCCTGTCGTCCACATTCGTTGCTTCCGGAACGAGGAGGAAGGGAGATCCCCAGCCCGTGCCATCAACCTGATAGAAGTCACGGAGGAATTCGTCTTCTTTCGTCGTGCCGATTCCTCCTTGAACGGTAACCAGCACCGGCAATGGTTGATCCGGCACATGCACGCCCTTTGACACCAGGGCTGCGGTGTAGAGCTCGTGAAGTTCGTTGATCAGGGTGGTTTTATTAGTCTTGAAAACTTCGAGGATCGGTCCGAGAAGGTCTCCGTCGGACGCAAACGCATGACCGCCGCAATTCAGCCCCGACTCGACGCGGTACTCTGAAACCCAGATTCCCTTCTTCGCCAGGATCTTGCCCTGAATGTAGGCAGACCGGTAATCGCTCACTTTTAATGTGACTCTTTTTCGAAGCTCTCCGTGTTCATCGGGAAGAAAATCGGGGAACTGCGCCATATAATTGAAGAGGCGCGAATTCAATCCGGCGGAGAGAACGACGGACGAGTTGAGGTCGCTCTTCGCAAATCCCCGCAGTGAAGACAGTGCATCGGAAAACTCAGACGGGAGCGGCTGCCCGTTTTTCGGCGGCGCCAGGCGGTCCAGCTTCGTCATGATGTTGACGTCGATCTCGCCGGCGACGATCTTTGAGCGCAGCTCTTGTTCGAGTTGCGCACGTGCAGCAGAGTCGTCCGTGTGCATCAGTCGCTGGTACATCGCTTTCAACGGAGATTGGTCCGCGAGCATTTCGAAGTATTTAACTATTTCGCTTCCTTTTTCGAACGCAGAGGTCCTGAGCGACGCGATTTGATCATGCACGATTCGCTGCAGGAGATTGAGGTACTCGGTAATTCTGCGGGCGCGGTAGTCGTAATCTTTCGTCGTGATGGGGGTGTAAGCCTCACCGCGCTCGGCGGCATGTTGTTTCCGCATATGCTCGATGAGGATGTCGTCGACGATGGATACCACGGAGGATATCCCAAACCGCGCGACTTTGACCGGTGTGTCGATGGAGAACGCCAGCCCCATCACCGGAATGTGAAATGTGTGCACTCTGGTTTCGCTCATATGCGACCTTTGCGAAAAGTGAAAAACCCGACCAGTTGCACCAGGACGTTGCCATCACAGTGCACGTTGATCGTGAACACCCAACTGGTGAAACACAACAGCCAGACGGCTCAGCGGAGATCGAGAGTGGAACAGAGCGCGATGACGAGAACGACTCTGGTGAGGCAGGGGGGTGACAAAGCTACCAGAGCCAGCGACAAGAAAACCAGGCTTCCCTTGCCTGGAACCCGCACAACCGAGCCCGGGTCAGACGTCAACCCAAGGCGCACACTCTGTTTACAAGATATGGAAATCGTTGGCATGACGCAAGCGAAAGCAGGGCCAATAGGTGCGTGGAACGCCCCAAATGCTCCATTTGACAACCAGTGATGCCGGAAGACATCTCAAAAACTGACCTGCCCCGTCAAACTGATCCACGAACCAATGAGGAAGGTTCTTATCGCGGGCTGTCCGAAGAATGCAGTCTGCGCCAGTGTTGTCAGTGAGTTTTAAGATGGGGAAGCAGCCGGCCGAGTTTGCTGTTGAGAGTTGTTCTGGGGATGTTCAGGAGTTTCGCAGCGCCAGTGACGTTGTTCTGACAGGCATCCAGCGCCCATTCCAGCATTTCCTTCTCCTTCTTCGAGATGAACTCATCGAATGAACCGTAGTCACCATAATTCTCCTTCAGCAGCACGCCCCGCTTTTTCTCCGACAAGTCCAGAACAGAAAGATCGATTGTTCCGCTGAACGACAAAGCGATCATCCTTTCAACGATGTTTTCCAGCTCGCGCACATTGCCCGGCCAATCGTGCTCCTTGAGGGCATTGTAGATTTCGTGGGTGAGGAGCATGATCTTGTCTTCGGCCCGGTGTTTTCTGAAGAAATGGTCGACCAGCAGAGGAATATCCTCTTTGCGCTCTCGCAGCGGGGGAATTCTGATGGGGATGATGTTTAATCGATAGAAGAGGTCTTCGCGAAACAATTTCTCCTCAACCCGTTTCTTGAGATGGATTTTTGTGGCGCAAATGATCCGCACATCGATGTTCACGTTTGCGCTCCCGCCGACAGGCATGAGCTCTCTCTCCTGAATCACCCTCAGGAGCTTCACCTGCATGCTCAAAGGAAAATCGTCAACATCGTCGATGAAGATCGTTCCCTTGTTCGCCCGCTCGAAGTACCCGATGTGCTTTCTTATGGCTCCGGTGAAGGCCCCTTTCTCATGCCCGAACAGTTCACTCTCCAGGAGGCTTTCCGGAATGCTCGAACAACTCACGGCCACGAAGCTCCCATCGCGCCGTGGACTCGCTTTGTGCAGCGCACGCGCCACCAGTTCTTTTCCTGTTCCGCTTTCCCCCTCGATCAGTACCGTGGAATCGTTGTGGGCGATTTGAAGGATTGTTTCCTTGAGCTTATGAATGATCAGCGAATTGCCGATGATCGTCTTGTCTTCGAGGATCTCAATCCGGTTCTTCAGTTCTGCGTTCTCGTTGAGCGCCGATTGGAGCAGCGTGATGTTCCGCAGGATAGACAACAGCTTCTCCGGAGAGAAGGGTTTTGTCAGGTAGTCGAATGCGCCGAGCTTCAACGACGAGATGGCAGTCTCGACGCTCGCGTACGCGGTGATAAGGATTACCTTGCATCGGGGATCCAGCGACAGTACGGTCTGCAGCACTTCCATGCCGCCGAGCTTGGGCAATCGCAGATCGGTGATCACAACTTCAGGCAGCACCGATTTGTAGGTGGCGAGTCCTTCTTCGCCGTCCTCAGCGGAATAGACTTCATATCCTTCCCGTTTGAGGATGTCGCTCAGCGAAATGCGGGTGATCTTCTCATCTTCAATGATCAGTAATTTCATCAGCGTCAGCCCGTGGTAGTGTAATCGTAAATGATGTTCCGTTTCCCTCATTGCTCCGGACCTCGATCGTCCCTCCGTGAGATTCGATGATTCCCATGCATACGGAAAGCCCCAATCCGGTCCCGGTGCCAACTTCTTTCGTTGTGAAAAATGGATCGAAAATCCTTTTCAGGTCGTTCTGACTGATACCGCAGCCGTTGTCGCTGATTCGCATGAAAACCGACGAATTGCCCTTGTTGCCGGTGGCCATCTGAATGACGCCGCCGTTTCCCACCGCATCGTAACTGTTGAGCAGGAGGTTCATGACAACTTCCTGAAAGAGATGATGATCGATCCTGACGGAGCCGATATCCCCGGAGAGCTCCAGCGTGGTTTCGATGTTCTTCTCCTTCAGCCGAAGGTCAAAGAGGTTCGCAACGGTCGCGATGGAGTCGTTGATGTTGATGACGTGGTCGGATGTTGATTGTTGACGTGCGAAGCCAAGGAGCTTTTTTACCACCGTTTCGATGCTGGCAATCCCCTCGCTGATCAATCCGAGGTATTCGCGGGTTTGCGGGATATCTGCGGGATTCTGCTGAATCGCATACAGGCACGCCCGGATGCCGTTGAGAGGGTTGTTTACCTGGTGGGCCACCCCCGATGCGAGCCTTCCGATCGATGCCAGCTTTTCGGCCTGGTAAATCTGTCGCTGCGCCTGTTCGAGTTCCTTCTTCGAGACGTCAAGTCTGTCCATCATCAATCTGAAATGATGGTAGAGAAAGCCGATCTCGTCGTTCTGGCTGGGCAAGGAGATGTCGACATCGGAAACGAAATCGATCTTGTCGATCTCCCTGACGATCGTTTCCAGCGAAGAGGTCATTCGGTCGATGGAAAAGAACAGGATGATGAGGACGATGGAGGTAATGAGGACGGTCGCGGACAACAGAAGCAGGAAGATGCTCTGGATTTCATCCCGTATGGGCTGAGCATCAAACCCGATTGTGGCGGTGCCCCAGTGCTTGCCGGAAAACATGAAGGGGAGGTTGACTTCCAGTACCCATCCGAACTGAGGGTCGCGGCGGATTGTGACACGCTCGTCGGGTTGTGGAGTGAGCTCGTGATCGGTGCTCCGATCCGGACGACCGTTCTCATGGCGGATTGTCTGAAGAATCGATGCACCGTTCCGGTCGAAGAGGGCCACATACTGCACAGTCTTCAGGCTGTTGATAAAATTGTCGACATACGTGTCGAGGATATTCTCCTTCTGAACGACGCTCTTTTCTTCGAAAATCATGGCGTCGATCACCGTGACCGAAAATGTCTTCGAAATCGAGATCGCATTGTCGGTTTCCTTCTGTATGATGAGCTCCCGCCATTTCAGCAGCAGCACAGAGGAAATGAGCAGCATCAGCAGCACGACAACGGAGCCGATGAGCAGGAGTATCCTTGTTTTCAAGCTTGACCGCAATGTGAACATCATGCTTTCGGTTACCTTCCGAGATTCCGGATGATATCGTAATCGTGATCCGACGCTTCCACAAATCCATAAACGAATTCGATATCCCAACCCTTCGTAACGGTCGACCGTTCCGGATGCGTCTGATCGATCGCCAGCAGAGTCTTCTTGATTGCCAGTATGACGTCTTTCGGGTAATCTGCCGCGACGACAATGGGTGAAGTCGGCACAGGGTCGGAATATAGCAGCACGCGAAGGGACTTGTTGATCAATCGCTTGACGAGGTACTCGCGGGTAACGCCGACATCATACACATTCTTCATCACGTTGTGGATGACGCTCTGGTGATGAGGGAAGTTCCGTATTTCGGCGAGATCCCGCTCCCTGATGGCATGCTTTGGCAGTTCATTTCTGACGAGCCAGATGCTTGAGAATGATTCCCTGGAAGGGAGGGCAAGCCGTTTTCCTTTCAGGTCATTGATGCTGTAGATCTTGCTCGTGATCCCGGTGATGACAACGGAGCGCGAAAACGGTTCGGAGTTTTCATTGAGCGGCTTCAGGATCGGAATGATTCCATAGTCCTGGTGAGCCTTGACGTAGACATAGGAACCAAGGAATGCCGCGGCAACCTCTTTCCGCACCAGCATCTGGACCGCCTGATTGTAGTCATCACTCAGTTTCAATTCAAATCTGTACTGGGTTTTCGATGTCAAATAATCCAGGATGGGCTGATAGCCACGGTAGATGATATTCGGCGGATACCGCGAGATCACTCCCAGGTACACAACGGGCTTTAAAAGAGCAATGGAGTCAACGGGGGAGTGATTGGAAACGATGATACGTTCGCGCCCGATGTCGAGCGAGTACTGGTAGAAGGCGACCGTGAACGCCACGGCGAGAAAGAGAATGATGGCGAGACTGCCAATGAGCTTTTTCTTTGACATCTGATTCAGAGAGTATTTGGAGATCATGTGCTCTCAGAGTATAAAGAAACGTTCCAGAGTCCGGCTGGTCCTCATAGACGAAATTCGAGCCTCTCGAACGCAGGTGTCTTCTGCCGGCGACGAATTTTCGTCAGGTTGACCATGGGTCGTCAATTCAATATAGCTTTTTTTCAGAAAGGTTGTTTTTTCTCTAGAAATAGAGGCGAATCTCAGAGGCTTTCTGGCATATAGATTGACCTCAATACTTACTCTTACCAACAAAACCAAGGAGATCCTATGCAAGAAATTATTCCACGTTGGGAATGGCGGACGTTCACAAATGACCTGGGAAAAGCTGAAGAGAACATAAGGAAGTTCCCGGAGGGAAAGAGCCGGGAAAGCTCAGAGGTCTACATTCTGTCCGAAGTGAGCATGGACAACACAAAGGTCCGTGACAATCTGATGGATATCAAGACGCTCCAGCAGGTGAACGAAGACAGGCTTGAATTGTGGCTTCCGATCATGAAGGGGACCTTTCCCCTCCCGGTCGCTGAGATCGAAAAGGTGTTCAAATGTTTCAAAGTCGCTCTGCCCAAGTTTAATCGGTCGGAATACACGTTCGAGCAATATGTTGATGAAGTGATCAAGCCGTCGAAGTTGCTGAAAGCGGTCAACGTTGTGAAGAAGAGAACCGGCTTCACCATCAACAACTGCATTGTGGAGATCGCGGAAGTAAAGGTCGAAGATAAGTGGATCAAGACCGCTGCTGTGGAAATGGAAGATCCGGCTCTGGTCATCAAGACCGTCCGTGAACTTGGCCTGGATGCATTCCCCAACATCAACTATCTGCGGGGCCTCAAGAACCTCGTCGGAATGAAATAAGGAGAACGGACATGGGAAAAGAGATCGAGCGGAAGTTTCTGGTGAAGGGCGACTTCAAACCCTTTATCAGTAAACAGACTCGCATCGTGCAGGGATATCTTTCGTCCGTTCCCGAGCGCACCGTTCGGGTTCGCATCAAGGGTGACAAGGGGTACATCACGATCAAGGGTATCGGTAACGCCTCCGGCGCCAGCCGCTTCGAGTGGGAAAAGGAACTCCCGGTCAATGAGATCGACGACCTGCTGAAGATCTGCGAGCCGGGCGTCATCGACAAAACCAGGTATCTCGTCAAGGCCGTCGCGCATACGTTCGAGGTGGACGAGTTTCACGGAGACAATCAGGGACTCGTGCTTGCCGAAATCGAACTGGGATCGGAGACCGAGGCGTTTGAGAAACCCGCTTGGCTGGGGGAAGAGGTCACCGGCGATACGCGCTACTACAACTCTATGCTGATGAAGAATCCCTTCACCCGCTGGTGACAGGTTCCCTTCTCCATTGCTGCCTCGATACATTCAAACGGAGAATTCCATGACGATACACGATCCCCTCGATATGAATCAGTACCGTATCGAGCGGCTCCCGAAACGTGAAAAAGGGACGATCGAGAAATGGCTTGCCCTCTCAGGCCCCTTCCTCGCTTTGGCCGCCTTTGTTCTTTTTGCTTTTGTCATCAAGCTTCCGTTCCTGCAGTCCATCGGGTCTTCCGATGTCGTCACCTCGACGGCGAAAGAAGCCTTTCAGAAAATCGGCGCGGGACAGTTCATCCGAAACAATGAATTCATGCTTGCAATCTTCGCCGCATCGATCATCCTCTGGATGACGGAGGCGATCCCGAATTACCTGACATCGCTCATAGTGATCATCAGCCTGGTTCTGACCGGCGTTCTCTCAGAAAAGACAGCGTATGCGCAGCTTGGTCATCCGGTCATGTGGTTGAACATCATGTCGTTCGTCCTCGCAAGCATGCTTGTTGCGACCGGGCTGGCAAAACGGTTCGCCCTGTGGCTGATACTTCGCTTCGGGAAGAGTGCCAGCACCATCTTTATGAGTTTCATCGTCATCAATCTGATCCTGTCGGCGTTTATTTCAGCGACAACTGCAAAAGCTGCCATTCTGTTACCGATCTTCATGGTGATTGCCGCCATCTATGGTGCGGAAGGGGGGAAGAACCGGAATAACTTCGGCAGAAGCGTTGTTCTGCAGAATCTCTTCTGCATCAATATCGGAGCTGCCGGGTTCATGACCGGATCGGGCGCGAACCTGCTCGGCGCCGGTTTGATCGGCGGCGCACTCAGTTCGAGCCTGTTTTTCGCCGACTGGATGGAAGCGATGCTGCCGGTGGTGATCTGCCTGATGTTGATCGGCTATCTCGTTGCGATGAAGATCTTTTTCCCCCTTGCCCCCGGCGAGCGTTTGCCGCAGATAGAAGGTGGTATGG
The DNA here is from genome assembly GCA_026390595.1 of Ignavibacteriales bacterium. Classification (NCBI taxonomy): domain Bacteria; kingdom Pseudomonadati; phylum Ignavibacteriota; class Ignavibacteria; order Ignavibacteriales; species Ignavibacteriales bacterium. The sequence goes on along the minus strand of JAPLFQ010000022.1, from coordinate 15,001 downwards.
ATCGGCTCAGAGAGGAATACAACAAACTCGGGCGTATTAGCAGGGCGGAAATAAAAGCTACTGTGTTGTTCTTGACAATCCTGGGGTTCTGGGCCACGGACAGTCTGCACGGCATCAGCCCAACGGCTGTGGCGTTCGTTGGGGCAATCATCGCCCTGATTCCCCGGTACGGCATTGTTCAGTGGAACGAGGTGGATGTCCCGTGGCATCTCATGCTTTTTTCTGCAGGGGCCTATACGCTCGGTGCGGGCCTGGACGCTACCGATTTACCCGCCATCAGCGTGAACGCCTTCTTTGATCATCTCGGCATCGGCACGGCAACCCCTTTCTGGATTTTGTATCTCATGCTGACCGGCGTGATGGTTTTCAGCGCTCTGCTGTTCCAGTCCAAAACGATGCGCGCGATGATCTTCATCCCGATTGCCATAGGCGTTGCGAATAGATTCGGGTTTCCCGTCATCAGTCTTGCGCTCCCGGTCGCTTTCATGATCGAGCATGTGTATGTTCTCCCCTTCAACAGCAAGCCTGCGGCGTTGTTGTATGAAACCGATCACTACAGTCTCGCTGATACGTTCAAGTTCGGCATGACCATGATGGTGATCGCCTGGGTGCTGAACATTGTCGCCGGTGAAACGTGGTTCAGATTTCTCGGCATCACTCCGAACGGCGTGTTTGGATTATTCTGACGCAGAGACCCGTCACCGGTGTTCTCTGCTGTCCTCTGTAGCATGTTTCTTACTTTGGCGAGGTTCGCATGTCCGTGCTATTCAAGAAAACCAAAGAACTGGAATCGCAGATCGATGAGTACCTCGATTCCGTCATCAAAGGCGGGCTGATCTTCAAGATCGGGATCAAGTGCTACCTCGAAGGCCAGACCGCGGAATTCGAGAACCATCTCGCCGAGCTCCGGAAGATCGAAGAGCGCGCTGATGATCTGCGAAGGAATATCGAGATCAAGCTCTACACGAGAACGCTCATCCCTGAAGCCCGGGGCGATGTCCTCGGATTGCTGGAGAGCTGCGATAAGGTGCTCAATATTACCACAGAGACATTGCTCGAATTCTCCGTCGAGATACCGGACATTGCCAGGGGGCTCAAGCAGGACTTCATAGAATTGGCAGACAGCTCGATCTCGTGTCTTGAAAACACGGTCAGCGGCGTTCGATCGTACTTCAAGAACATCGACGCAGTGCGCGATTATGTTACCAAGGTCCAGTTCTATAGGAAGGAAACCAACGGAATCGCAGAGCGCATCAAGAGGACGGTCTTCCGTTCGAAAAAAGACTACAGCTACAAGATCCATATCAGGTATTTCACATTTCATATAGAACGGATTGCCGAGCAATCCGAAGATGTGTGCGACAGATTGTCGATCGCGATCATAAAGAGGTTTGAATAGCAGTGGATATCACCATCTGGTTTTTTATCACAAGCGGTCTTTTTCTCGGCTGGTCGCTCGGTGCGAACCACGCCGTCAATGTATTCGGAACGGCCGTGGTTTCAAAGATGGTTCGTTTCCGGGTGGCTGCTGTGATCGCGGGGATCTTCGTCATTCTTGGCGCCGTATTCAGCGGTGCAGGAACGACGCGTACGTTGACAGATCTCGGGTCCATCAACGCGCTGGCAGGAAGTTTCGCTGTTGCCCTGGCGGTGGGGATTGCTGTCACCGCGATGACAAAAGCTCAGCTGCCGGTATCGACATCGCAGGCGGTCATCGGTGCCATCATCGGTTGGAACCTCTTCACGGGCTCTCCCACCGATCAAAACTCGCTTTCGAAGGTTTTGTTCAGCTGGGTCGCCTCGCCGATTATCGCCGCTCTGTTTGGATTCGTTCTTTTCAAATTCGTTAAACGGATGCTGCGCAAGCTGAACATCCACCTCCTCGAGCTCGATAAGTACACGCGTATTGGATTAATCGTCGTCGGCGCTTTGGCTTCCTACTCGCTCGGTGCGAACAACATCGGCAATGTTATGGGGATGTTCGCCTCAGCCCCCCTGTTCGGGGATCTCAAAGTCGGAGGCCTCTTCGCAGTCAGTGGAGCACAGCAGCTCTTCTTTCTGGGCGGACTGGCAATTGCGGTTGGCATCTACAGTTACGGCGAAAGGGTGATGAACACCGTTGGGAAGGATCTCTATAAGATATCACCTCTCACGGGTCTTGTCGTGGTCTTTGCCGAGTTCCTCGTGCTCATGCTCTTTACGTCCGAGACCTTGGAGACGTTTCTCATCTCGCTCAGGCTTCCGTCGTTTCCCCTCGTCCCGTTGTCGACGACACAGGCATTCATCGGTGCTGTTATCGGCGTGGGCCTGGCAAAAGACCCGCTCTCGATCAACTTCAAAGTTCTGGGAAAAATCGGCATCGGATGGATCGTGGCGCCTGTCGGCGCGGGGATCATCACATTTTTCTCGCTTTTTTTCATTCAGAATGTGTTCGAGCAAAATGTCATTTACCCTGTGCCGTACGAAGTCACAGGGTCGGTGATTGAGCGGCTGCGGACGTCGGGAATCCCGACGAGCACCATCGAAGACCTGGTTGGCCGGCGGTTTGACAACAAGAAAGTCTTCAAAAATGAACTGATGAGCCGGACACCGTTTTCCAGCGAACAGGTTTTTGATATTTTCCAGTACTCCCTCGTTGACAGCATACGAGTGGATACGTCTCTCGTTCTGAAACGATTTGATGCGGGACGACTGACCGAGGAGCAGTACCAATCTCTTCGGCTCAACCATGGCGCCACATTCGGGCACAAGATCGACTTCGAGCGATTGGTGTTCGACAGTCAGGCCGCGTGGTCGCCGACCGGGAACAAACTCGTTGACAAACAAATAACCGACAAGAAAGCTGCACTGACAAGATTGTTCACGATTGAAAAAACAGGCAAAACCAAATAGTCATGTACTGCGGTGGACGATTCGCAAGTCCTGTAATCAAATAACAACACCTGAGGGTGGAAAGGAGCAAGAACAATGAATCAATGGAAGAATCAATTAGCGTTGGTCATCATGCTGACGCTTGCGGGCATCGGCATGGTTGCTGCGCAGGATGGCCGAATCCCGGGGCAGGAAGCCACGAGAGTCCCCCTTGGCGTCGAGGCGCGCCAGGGCAAACTCGTTTTCGAATCCAAAGATACCACGTTTCAATGGTGGTTTGATTCCCGAATCCAGGTGGACGGAGCAAAGTACTTCGAGAATAAGAATGAGATGAGCGACGGAACGATCTTGCGCCGCGTCACTTTCGCGATGAAGACCATTCTCTGGAAAGACTGGCAAGCCGAGATCGATTTCGACATTTCGGAAGCCGTGCTTGATATGCGGGACGCTTTCGTGATGTATAGTTTCCCGACTTTCAATCTCTCGCTGAAGGCCGGCAATTTCAAGGAACCGTTCGGGATGGAAGAATTGAACAGTTCTCGCCTGGTGACCTTCATGGAACGCTCTGCCGTTTCGAATGCGCTTGCCCTGGGGCGGCGTGTTGGAATCAGCGCACAGTATTATACCGACTATGGGCAGGCGACGATTGGAGTCTTCGGCCATGAGGCCGGCACCAAGATCGACAAGGGAACGCGTGATGAAGGCTATTCGACAAATGCCCGCGTGACCTTCGCGCCGATCAACAGGCATGGCTCAAACCTCCACTTTGGCACCGCGGCAGCCTTTAAAACTCCGGATGCAGTTCCCGATCTGGCCGCCAACACCATCGAGATAAAGGCGAGAACAGAAACGGATGTCTTCGATCCCAAGCTGTTGCACACGGGGGATATTGGGGATGTCAACTACTTCAACCGTATCAGCGGCGAATTGCTTGCGATCCAGGGCCCGCTCTATCTGCAGGCGGAATACCTCGGAACAAGAGTGATCCGTTGGTACGGCAAACCTGCCGTGCGTCTTGGTGGGGCCTATGCGATGCTATCCTGGATGGTCACGGGAGAAACGAGGCAGTACTTTGTCGATGAAGGTGAGATAGGTCCGATCGACGCTCCGATCCATTCATGGGGTGCGTTGGAGCTGGCCGCCCGCTACAGCATCTGCGATCTGAACGATCAGGAGGCAGGGATCCATGGCGGGAAGTCCAATATCCTCATGCTCGGGATCAACTACTACCCAAATCCGAACATCAAGCTGATGCTCAATTACGGCATGGTAAACCTTGATCAATACGCAACGAGCAAGGGGAAGTTTGTAGGGGACGACGATCATTCGTTCCTTCAAGTCAGAATTCAAGCATCATTATAAGGCCTGAGGTGAAATCATGAAAAACTACCTGATTCTTATTTTCCTCTTTACTTCGCTCGTGTTCGTTTCTTGTTCCAGACCCGAACCAGTAGTAGCTCCCATTGTGGTCGAACCGACTGTTATCAAGATCAACGAGATTTACAGCCGGGGCGTCACGACAGATCCTGACTGGATTGAGATCTATAATGCGTCGTCGTTCCCGGTCACGCTGGCCGGGTACAAGATTTACGACACTGGCGGCCAAACCGGCTCGAAGCCGAAGATGTCGATCCCTGCAGGTGTCACGATACCTGCAAAAGGATACTATGTCATTGTCACTGACATAGTGACTACGATCGACCCAAGTGGTTTTGGCTTGTCGAGCGCGGGCGAAGAAGTGTGGTTGGAAGACGCGTCGGGCAAGGTGATCGACGATGTTGTATTTCCGGCCATGGATGTGACGCAGACGTACAGCAGAGTCCCAGACGGTGGCACATGGGTGCTCACATCCAGCATGACCAAAGGCACAGCAAACAAGTAGCAGTCAAAGAGTGAGAAACGGCCGGAGACGGTATGTCCGGCGAACGATGCAACACGGAGATGCAAAAGTGAAGAAACAACTCGTCATGGTTTTTCTGGCTCTTCTGTCATGGACATGTACAAGACAGGAACCAGGTGGAGGCATTATCTCTCCGGCCGTCACCTCTCTCGTGCAGGTTGCCGTCTACAACATCGAAGTTCCCGAGCCGTCCGGTCTTGTGTATAACAGCAAGAACAATACGCTGATGACCGTTTCAGACGGGAACTCGACGGTATATGAGATCGATTTCACCGGGCGTATTCTGAAGTCGCTCGTTGTTCCAAGTTCTGACATGGAAGGCATTACACTTTCTTCCAATTGCGATACGATGTACATAGCGGAAGAAACGAACCAAATCATAACGAAATATCTGATCAACGGGACAAAGTTGTCGTCATTCCCGGTCAACGTCGCAACTGTTCTCAAACACGGCCCGGAAGGAGTGACTGTTGACAAGAACAACCACGTGTTCGTGCTGAATGAAAAATTCCCAACAATGATACTGGAATACAACCAGGGCAAAGAGGTCTGGAGGAAGGAAATCAACTTCACACTGGACTGCTCTGACATCTTTTACGAGTCTTCGACGGATTGTTTCTGGATTGTCAGCGACGAATCGATGAGGGTGATCAAGATGTCGAGAAGCGGTGACCTATTGGGTTCGTGGTCTGTCCCCTTCACCAAAGGCGAAGGTTTGGCGATCGTTCAGAACAAGATCTATATCGTCAATGACGCGGAAAACAAGATGTATGTATTTGACAAACCGATATGATAATGCGTTCGCGGTTTATCACTGCTGGCTGGCGACACATCAGCTTTCTATCAAGGGAGGTACACAATGAAATATATCAGCATGCTTTTTGTAGTGTTGGTCGTGGTGCTCGTGGTGACCGAAGTTGGTCATGCCCAGGCATCGGTCGTGAAGATGAACGAGATTTACTCCAGGGGAGTAACGGGAGATCCTGACTGGATCGAACTCTACAACAATTCGCTTGTCGCCGTGAATATCGGCGGTTACAAGATCTATGACGTTGGCGGACAGGGTGGTACAAAGCCCAAGATGACATTCGCGGCCGGGACAACGATCCCCGCCACCGGTTATCTCGTCGTCGTCACCGACATCGCAACGACGATCGATCCGAGCGGATTCGGCCTCTCGAGCGCAGGTGAAACGGCATGGCTTGAGAATGCTACCGGAGCAATTATCGACAGCATTTCCTTCACTGCGATGGACACGGTCCAATCGTACAGCCGGTATCCGGACGCGGGAGCCTGGAAGCTTGTGAATACACGCACGCGTGGGACCTCAAACGTGTTGTTGAAGATGAATGAGATCTACTCAAGGGGAGTGACAACCGACCCTGATTGGATCGAGATCTATAACACGTCGACGGTTCCGGTAAAGCTGAACGGCTACAAGATCTATGACGTCGGCGGACAGGGAGGAACCAAGCCTAAGATGGTGCTGCCCACGGGGACGACAATACCCGCGAAAGGGTTCCTGGTTGTCGTAACCGATATTCCGACGACGACAGATCCCAGTGGATTCGGTCTCTCCAGTGGGGGGGAAACGGTTTGGCTGGAAGACTCAGCCGGAGCGATCATTGACACGGTCACCTTCGCAGCGATGGATACCGTGCAATCGTACAGCAGGGTTCCGGATGGCGGTCCATGGAAGCTCGCGAATGCGCGCACCCGCGGCAAATCGAATGGTACGGCCACGGCAGTTGAAGAATCCAAATCAATTCCATCATCATTCGGGCTTGAGCAGAACTATCCGAATCCGTTCAATCCGACAACAGCTATTAGCTATCAGCTAATAGCTAACAGCTTCGTGACGCTCAGGGTATTTGACATTCTCGGAAGAGAGGTTGCAATGCTTGTAAACGCCACGCTCTCCGCTGGAAACCGTACCGTGCAATGGGATGCTTCCTCGCAACCGAGCGGTGTCTATATGTATCGCCTGGAAGTGAACGGCGCATCGCAGACAAAGAAGATGGTTCTCACGAAATAAGCAGCTGATTCATGGATGTGCAATTCAGAGCCCCGACACGATGTGCCGGGGCTTTTTTATGGGTCAATGAATTGGGGTCGGGAAGACGGAACTCCATCATTGCTGGTGGGGTATGTTGCCTTCTTCATGTGAGTCAGGTCGTCTCCCCTTCCGCCAGTGCACACCACGTACGCGGGAAAATGGTGTTGAACTGTAGATAGATCGGAGCTTCTTGAAGAAAAATTGCTAGATTTGTTGAGAGCAGATGCGGTTTGATCTTCTGGCAGAAGAATTGTTGATTTGTGCTCAAGCCGTGCTCAGATACCAACATCGAGCTATCAGCCATCGAACTGTACTATCACATACGGAATTGGCTTGCAGGAACGTACTCCCTCCGCATCCTTGAAGACTTCTTCGAACTGTGGTGGAAGATGCTTCCCTATATCATCATCAGTATCGGATTGAATGTCGCAGGCGCGCGTTATGTGCGTACCAAGAAGCTGTCGATTCCAAATTCCAACGAATTCCTTTCGATCGTCATTGCAGCCATGGTCGGGCTTGTCTCTCCGCTGCCGACGTACGCGGCCGTGCCGATCGGCCTTTCCCTTATGGCAACGGGTCTTCCGTTCAGCGCGGTGATGGCATTCATCCTTTCTTCTCCGCTGATGAATCCGACGATCTTCTTCCTGACAGCGACGCAGATAAGCTTAAGCATGGCCATCGCACGGACCGTCGCCGCTTTCCTTCTTGCTGTCGGGGGAGGATTTCTGACCTCGAAAGTGTTCACACGATTGTATCAGGAGCAGCCTGGCATAGTCGCATTGCGGGGATCTGCAGAGAAGACGCTGGCACAGGATATTGTGGGCAATTCGAAGTACATGTTGAAATATTTCTCCATCGCCCTCCTGCTGAGTTCGGCAGTCCGTGCCTTGGTTCCGCCGGAAACAATTGCAAGCCTTCTGGGAGGGGACGGAAAAGTCAGCACACTGATTGCGATCGGCATGGGAGTCCCTTTCTATACTTGCGGGGGTTCAGCAATTCCATTCATGGAAACACTGATGGAAATGGGGATGCAGAAGGGGCCCATGCTTGCCTTCTTCATCGCAGGTCCGGCCACAAAACTCGAGACCCTGTATGCGTACCGATCACAGCTGGGCATCAGAGTCCTCGTTTTTTATCTGGCACTTACGCTTGTCTTCTCGTATGTTGCTGGTGTAGTGTATTCTTTTCTCTAGCGAAAGAAGACGAAATGAAACTCCCCCGTATCCGGAATACCAAACTCTCTCGTTTCATCAAGCTCGCTGCATACGCCGGTGTGATGTCCGGATTCATCCTGTGGGATCTCACCCAGGCTCACAGCAAGCTCGCCATGGTGTATTCTTCCTTCTTCCCGGATTCGGACACAAAGGCGGCTGCGGCGCTCCCGGCGACCGTCTCGATCGTGCAATCCAATGATCCTGCGCTCGGACAGGATACGTGCGGCCTGACCTCTGAAGCAATTACGTACACCACGATTTCAAAAATGGTCCGACGCGCTGTGGATCTTGCCGGCGGATTCCGGAACGTCATCAAGAGCGGCGATACGGTGCTGATCAAACCGAATCTTGTTCAGCAGGATTCCAGCGGCAGCGGCGGCATCACTGACGTGCGTGTGGTGAAGGCGCTGGTCTTCCTGGTCGACGAAATTGACCATGGCAAGATCAAAGTTATTGTGGGGGAAGGATCTCCGAGGCCGTTCACGACATTCGAGAAAGCAAGCGGCACGACGGCCGCTGCCTGGAAGCAGCTCTTCGATGTCCCTGGATACCAGGGTCTCAAAACGGAAGCCCTCGCTGCAGGAATCGATTTTCGGCTTTCGAATCTCAACGGTAACTCTGATACCGATCCCTGGTCGGAACTTGACAATGTGGCGGTACCCGGGGGCGGACAGGCGCAGCCGCAAGGCGGGAAGTACTTCGTTCATCGGGATGTCACTCATGCGAGTGTCTACATCTCGGTGCCGGTCATGAAAATTCATAAAGATGTTCGTTACACGGGCGCACTCAAGAATCAGATCGGATTGGCGGCGAGTTCGCGCTACGGATTCAACAAAATGAGCGGTGTATCACAGGACGGCAAAACTCACAAATTGCTTCACATGAGCGAAATGTCTTCGACCTGGCATAACTGGCAGGACAAGGAGATCGTCGATTTGGCATCGATTGCCCGGATCAGATTTTCGGTGGTCGACGCCATTACCTGTCTCGATTCGACAAAGTCCCCGAACTATAATAGATCCGACAGTTCGAACCTGAAAATCTCCCATCGCGTCAAAATGAACACGATCATCGCCGGAGCTGATCCTGTCGCAGTCGATAATGTCTGCTGCCGGGTCATGGGTCTGAATCCGGACGACATTGATCATATCACACTGGCGGAACGTGTCGGCCTCGGCACGAATAATCCCGTCAATATTACGGTTGTGGGTTCAACCATCGAACAAGCCAAGAGACTCTTCAGATATCCACAGCCATTCGGGACCACGAACTCTTCTTCGTTCGGTCAAAGCAACAGAACATGGCTGCTGACCGGTTTCTTTCCTGCCAGCGGGGTTAGCAATCCGATGAGCCAGGAGTTCATTCCGAACGAATCTTCTGTTGCGCCTGCCGCGGGTGCAGGCGGATGGAGTCAGCCCGTTTACTTCATCGATGATCAAATCCTCCTGAGCGACTATTACTCAACACTCGGTTCTCAGGCAGCCGTCAGCTACGCCTTCAGCTATTTCACGGCTCCGTCCGCGCAGCAGGCTGAATTATGGGTTGGGTCGGATGAGCCATTGAAGATCTACCTCAACGGCGTTGTCGTGTACAACTACACAGGAACAAGAACGTTTGCAGGGAACGAGTTCTACAAAGAGATCGTCACGATCAACGTCCAGCAGGGGATGAACAGGCTCCTTGTGAAATCATATCAAAGCACAGGGAAATATACCTTCAGCCTGAACATCTGCGAAGTCCAGGCAAACACGCTCTACAAAGGGAATCGGATCCCTGGATTGAAATTCACCACCGCCGGAACAGCAACAGCGGTTCACGCCACCGGAGAATCTGTTCCCACTTCGTTTGCCCTCCACGACTGTTTTCCGAATCCCTTCAATCCGGCAACAACCATCAGCTATGAGCTGCCGGCAAAGGGCCGCGTGACGCTGAGAGTGTACGATCTCCAGGGGCGCGCGGTAACGAATCTTGTAGAAGCCGAACAATCTGCCGGCTATCATTCACTTACCTGGAATGCCTCGGATCTCTCCAGCGGCGTTTATTTCGCACGATTGACGGCCGGAGGTTTTGTTCAGACGCGCAGGATGCTGTTGATGAAATGACCCGACGTGTTCTGTCGGGATCTGATCTATCGGTGTGGACAAGAACGAGTTAGCGTTGTTAGCTAACTCGTTTGTCGTTTTGAGCCTGCCCGCCGCCGGAGATTCCTTTTGGCATGCGGGAACCCCACCTTCCCTTCATCACCGACAGAAGTTGTATCCTCCAATCCGCCTTTCGGCGACTCATTCCGCGGTTCATCGGAAAGACTACAACTCCGGTGTTTCGTTGTCGTAACTTTGAGTGGTCATTCATCCATCGAGGAAAGAGAACTATGACGCGCCACGTCATGTCGTATGCGATACAGAAAAAGGTCTGCCAAGTCATTCTTCTTCTTGTCTGGTTGTCTTGTCTCGCCCCGGGACAGTCACGTGACAAGGCGATCGTCGCCGGGAGGGTGGAGAACGAAAGCGGTGAGCCCATGGAATTTGCCAATGTGCTGATCGTCGGGACACTTGAAGGAGATGTCACCGGGCCGAAGGGTCAATTCACGTTTCGCACATCGCACGTTGGCTCTCAGGTTGTGCGAGCATCAATGGTCGGCATGGAAGCGGCGACAATGAATATCAGAATTGCGCCGGGAGATTCCCTCTACGTTAAGTTAGTTCTGCGGGAGTCGGCCGTGAGCCTCAATGAAGTCCTCGTAACGGCCAGCGCATATTCAACCGGCGACGAGGCGAAGGCGATCACGCTCCGGTCTCTTGACGTCGTCACGACGCCGGGGGCCGCTGCCGACATCTTCCGGACGGTGCAGACATTTCCCGGAGTGGTGTCGGTGGACGAAGGTTCCGGCCTTTTTGTTCGGGGAGGCGATGTCAGCGAGACGGTGATCCTTCTGGACCAGGCAACGCTTGTCCATCCATACAAATACGAAAGCCCGACGGGGGGGGTCTTTGGTGTCATCTCTCCCTTCCTGGTCGGCGGGACCTTCTTTTCGTCCGGAGGGTTCTCGGCGAAGTACGGCAACGCGCTTTCCGGCGTGCTCTCGATGGAGAGCCTGAACCTTCCTGCCAGGCAGGGTTTTGACGTCGGTGTAGGTCTTGCAGCCATCTCGCTGGGCGTGAATGTCCCCATTATTCAGGACAAGCTCGGTATCCGGTTCTCGGGCAATCAAAGCACGACGGATCTGATGTTTCGCGTGAACGGAGTCCGCAATCAGTTTGCGGATCCTCCGAATGGGAAGGACGGAAATCTCAGCGTGATCTACAAATACTCATCCACCGGTCAGGTCAAGTTCTTCAACTACGTGATGGACGATCGGATCGGTGTTCGAATCGACGAGCCATCATTTGCAGGAGAATATCGCTCTCAAGAGACGGGCTGGTTCCACAACCTCCAATGGTCTGATTTCGTCGGGAGCTGGCTCCTCAAAACAAGCATTTCGCAGAACCGTTTCAGCGATGATCGGCACCTGGGGAACCTGAACCTCAGTTCTTCCGATGTCACCTACAAGGTCCGTGCTGACGCCGAGCGCATGATAGGCGAAAGCGTTCGGATCTCGACCGGGGGTGAAATTGAGCGTCTCGAAAACGTGTTCTCCGGCACGTCTCCGAAGAACAACAACGTCCTCGATCCGAGCGCTGACGTTTATCAGTTCGACGAACGATATGCAGCGAAGCGATCGGGGATCTACGGGGAGATGGAGATGCATCTGATTCGTCGCGTGGTTGGAAGCATCGGTCTCCGAACTGACTATCACAATTTGTCTGCGCAGGCTGTCGTCGACCCACGAGCGTCGTTGCGATACGATTTCTCTCCTGGTTCGAATGTGCGCGTGAGCTGGGGGATCTATCACCAGTTTCCTGCGCCGGTCCAATTCAACCCGGAAAGCGGCAATCCTGCGTTGAAAGCTCAGAGCTCACAACACTTGATTGTGGGACTAGAGCACTCGAACGATTTGCTGATCGTGCGGCTGGAAGCATACTATAAGGTCTATTCTCATCTCGTTGTGCCGAGCAAGACAGCGTATTTTGTGAATGACGGAGATGGTGCGGCGCGTGGAATCGATTTCTTCTTCAAGTACGGATCCTTTCTGCAAACGCCGGTCAACGGCTGGATTTCGTACAGCTACCTTCACTCCAACCGTCTTCAGGCACGCGACGAACTTGAGCGCTATGTGTACGAGGATGCCCCCTCCCCCTACGATATCACTCATAACCTGACGATTGTCGCGAAAGGCCAGATCTCGATTGTGAGTGGAGGAATCACGTTTCGATATGCTACGGGGAGACCCACCACGCCGATCGTCGGAGCGGTGTTACAACCGCAGGGAGACTACTACTTGCCGGTAGATGGACCGGTGAGTTCAGAACGTATGCCGGATTTTGTCCGTCTCGATGCGACCCTGAGCTATTACACGACGTTCGGTACTTCGAACTCAGCCGTCTTCTATTTTGCAGTCTCCAACCTGCTCGATCGGGCAAACCCGGTGCTCTACGAGTACTCCAAGGACTATTCCGTTCGGCGGCTTCGAACAACCGACTTTAGGAAGTCAATTTACTTTGGCGTTGCCGTTTCCATCGGGGCCCTTGGCGCTGGTATATAAAGCGGAAACCACACTATTCGAAAGGAGTAACAATGCGCGCGACAACTACAGCAGTTCTGACAATTATTCTCTGCAAAATGCTCCTTGCGCAGACAAACGAACCTGGCGGAGCGGAGAGAATTTCGCAGGCCAAAGCCATTATCCAAAGGGGGGTCAATACAGCAAATCAGGATTTGTTTGCGACCGCAGAAAACCTTCTGAGTCATGCTCAACATGACAGTCGTTTCAGCGCTCTCGGGAATTACTATCTTGGGTACGTGGCGTACCGGCGAGCGGTCGTTCTGCAGCAAGTAGACAAAGAGAGGGCAGTTGCGTATCTTGACACAGCCGTCTCCCGGCTGGAGGAAGCGATCTCCAGGGACAAGACATTCGCAGAAGCGTATGCGCTCCTTTCCAGTTGTTATGGGTTGAAAATCTCCTTTTCGCCGATCAAAGGAATCATCCTTGGTCCTCAATCCAGTGCTGCACTCAAGAAGGCGAAGGAACTTGCGCCGATGAATCCGCGTGTTGCGCTGGTTTCGGCTATCAGCACCTACAACACCCCCGCTTTGTTTGGTGGCGGCAAGGACAAAGGATTGGGGGAACTGAAGTGGGGAGTGGAGCTCTTCGATCAGTGGAGGATTGTCGATTCACTCCAACCGGATTGGGGGAAGGACGAAGTCTGGGTGTGGATTGGTATCGCGCACATGGACAGGAAAGAGACGATTCAAGCGAAGCGCGCGTTCGACAGAGCGCTGGAAATCAACCCGGAAAACGGCTGGGTAAAACACGACCTGCTGCCCAAGCTCGCGGCTCAGGCCGAAGCAAAATGACCGTGCCGAAGATATCGATCTCGAAACACACAAAAACTCTTCACCACTTGACTACTCAACCACGATGAAACCACGAATCACTCCCCGCGGCGTTGGTCTCTCTGCTCTGGCCTGGACTGTCTTTGCTTTTCTGGGGACGATCCCCTTGGCGACGGGGAGTTCGATTTCTTTCGGTCTTGCGCTCGTGAGCGAGTTCTCACAGAACTTCTTCCTGGCTGCACTGAGCGTGATCCCATGGCTCGTGGTCATCCGGTGGATGGACGGAAAGAAGTGGGTTTGGGTCATATCCGCCCATGCTCTGCTGGCCCCGATCTATGCGATCACGGCGTTCACTGTCTACGCGGAATACTTGAACCTGATTGCTCCGAATGGATCGCGATATATTACCCCGTTCTCTCAGTGGATCATCTTTTCGTATACCACGGTCTACCTCCTCCAGTTTGCGATTTACCATGGGATTCAAATAATGGCACGGCTGAGACAGAAGGAACAGGAGGCGCTTGTATTGGCAGTCCTGGCCAAGGAACAGGAGCTCTCGGCGCTCAAATCCCAGATTAATCCTCATTTCCTTTTCAACACCCTCAACAGCATCAGTGCTGTAGCGTCCCGGGACGCCGAGGAGACGAGGACGATGATAGCCGAACTGGGCGATCTTTTCCGCTATGCAACCGAGATTTCGAAGAGGGATGTTGTGTCGTTGCAGGAGGAGCTTGGGTTCACGCGGTCCTATCTGAGTCTCGAGTCGAAGAGACTCGGCGATCGTCTACAGATCGAGTACAACGTTGCACCCGAAGCCCTGCACCATCGGGTCCCTCCGCTGATATTTCAGCCCCTCGTAGAAAACGCAATCAAGCACGGCATCGAGCCGAGCGAGACAGGGGGAAAGGTCTCGATTGTCGTTGAGGTGCACGGTTCACGCCTCATGATTCGGATCGTGGACACCGGAGTAGGCGCCCGGCCCAACGAGGGCGGCCGCACGGATGGCATCGGACTGCGCAACACCGACCTTCGGCTGCGGACCATATATGGTGAACGCTCAGCCCTCCAAACAAAGACGGCAGAAGCGGAAGGATTCGAAGTGGCGTTTTCCATTCCGATTGATCCTGAGGTCCACTGATGCTAAAAGCAGTCATCGTCGATGATGAAGGACTTGCCCGCCAGCTCATCAATGAGTACTTGCAGGAATACCCGCAAATCAGCGTCATCGCAGAGTGCAGATCGGGTCGGCAAGCCATCAAGGCCATCAACGAAGGAAAGCCGGACGTGGTTTTCCTGGACATTCGAATGCCGGGGATGGATGGATTCGAGGTCATCGAACATCTTGATCATGCACCCCGGATTGTCTTCTGCACGGCACACAGCGACTTTGCACTGAAAGCGTTTGAGGTAAATGCCGTCGACTATCTTCTGAAACCGTACGATCGGAAGCGAGTCGCCAGACCGATACAAAAACTCCGGGAGGTCCAGCGCTCCGAGACGGATGAATTTGATCGCCTTGTAAAGGTG